>CADBFL010000182.1 GCA_902793875.1 uncultured Eubacteriales bacterium
GTGCGTACCGGAATGATGCCGCCAGAGTATCATGAGCTTTGCAAGTGTCAGCCGGTTACCGCCGGTATAGTACTCAAGGCCGCTCACCCCTATGTCGCTGACTGTCTCCAGCACATCATGCCAGTACTGCACTTTCGTGTCTTTTCTTTTCAGTCCGACATCTCCGATCATGCGCAGATATGCGAGCTTGTATGACGCGTAGCTGTCTTTCAGGTCCATGTCTGCAATCGCCTGCAGTACTCCTTCGTCACAAGAAAAGTTGGCAGCCAGTGCAAGCGCCCATTCATCCTTTTCCTTTCTGACGTACTCGAGCATAAGCGCCGGATCCCGGCACAGAAGACCTATGCTGCGCTCCTTGAAGTTGTTTATATCGTAGTGATCGCCCGGATCCTTCAAAGCCAGCCTCACCAGCGGCTTCAGCTCTTCCAGTTTCTCTGCGGCAGCGATCTTTATTTCCTGTTCCCGGATATGCTGAATTTCTGAGCCTACGGATGAAGCCCACTTTTCTTTATGATCCTCTATTTCAGTAATGATTCTGAGCAACTGATCGTCATCGTTTATGCTTTTTATCGCCACCTCCGATACCAGGTATTCTTCGGCACTCATGGCAAGTTCGGCAAGCCTTTTCGGATCGAACACTCTGCCGACTGCGGTTGCCGCGACCTGTGCTTCCTCCGGATTACCGCACACGTGATGCATCGCGAAGTCAAAGCAGAAATCCTGATCTTTTATCTGTCTGAAAGCTCTTTTCCGGATATAAACAGGCCAGCTGCTGTCTTTTACAGTCTCTTTGAGGATATCCAGTTCATCCAGTACCAGACGTGCTGCACCCCTTGTTTCCATGTCATGATCGTCGAGATATCCGCGCAGCAGTTCTTTATCAGTCAGCCTTGCAACTGCCGCCGCCTTCAGCTCAGGGTCATAGTACAGGTCGGGGTCTCTTCCCGGATCAGGATCATACGGCTTCATGGCGATCATCTCAAGGATATCCTGATCGTTCTCTCCGAGCTTTGAGACAGCCGCGATGCGGACCGCCGTTATCTCATCGTAGTCTGCAGCGAGTTTCCTGAGCATCCCGTGATCATCCAGCCTGAGCACGGCAGCCCTTCGAATATCCGAGGAATCACTTATTGCGTTATGATGATCCATGGACGACAGCCTGCCGGCGCTGCTTATGATGTACTTAAGGCATTCCTGATCCCCGATCTTTCTTGCCGCCAGAAGCCTCAGCTCATTCTCCTCTCTGTCAGAAAAGACGATCATCATAAGATCATCGTCTTCTTTCAGGGCTGCGATAGCAGCTTTGCGTATCCATCTGTCGGGATCAGCCGAAGCAAGTCGGTAAAGCACCTCACGGTCTGTGATCACAGCTGCTGCATCAGACCTTACCTTCTGATCCGGATCATTCCGCACTATACTGAGCAGTCTGTCGCTGTCTGTAAGCCTGATTGTAGCCGCAGATCTCACGTCCGCATCCTCGTCATGCACTGCACAATACCACAGCCTGTCCTGATCTTCTGTCATACCCACAGCTATCATGCGTATGCCCTTATCCCCACAAGCCATGAACACATTGCAGAACTTCTCTTCATCTGCCACGTCAAAATTCCAGAGAAGTTCTTTTTTCTCCGTAACACGCAGTTTTGAAAACCATTCGGGTATTTCTTGTCTTTTCATTTGATATCGTACTTTTCTGCAAGCTCAAGATAGTATCCGTGCAGCGGATTCCCATCGGACTCGGAATGAACGATCTCAATGATCTCTTCACGGGTGAGATCGCGCGGCATGGCTCCCCCGATAATAAGGACTGCCATTACCGCTTCAGCTGTATCAGGTATCATTTCCCAATCGAGTTTCCCGATCAGTTCACGCGCAGCACGGATGAAGGGATCTGTGATTTCCCGCAGTCTGCGCCTGGTGGGTCTTCCGCATCTTTTCTCATAATTCATCAATATCCAGGCATCAGCCGCTCCCCTGATCTTTTCTTTCAGTTCTTCATCGCTGAGCTCCGCGCTGCCGTCCGCAGATCTCATCACAGCCTTCAGTTTTTCGCGCGGATTAGTCGGTTCCTTTCTTTCGGTTTTCCATGACGCCCATTCATCGAGCTGCTCATCGCTTATTTCCGGCAGTTTTTCGAGCCACTCCTTCGCTTCCGGAGCGAATGGCCCGTCTCTTTCGATCATTTCATGACACAGGTCCTCAATTTCCTCACGCATCACATCGCTCATAAGTCCACACCAGTAAGTTCTGTAGCTGTATGCATCGCATTCATCGGGCGGCCAACTGAAGCCTGTAAGGCGACAGAAGGCGAATCTGCTCATATCATCCCGGCGGCTGCAAAAAGCGTGATGCCTGAGCACTTCATAACTATTCTCCCTGGCTGCCTGCTCACGGAGTATATAGTATGTACGGAATGTCTCGTCGTCAGGATCATCCGCGTTGACAGTTTCCTCAGGCATCTCCGTTATACCGTACTTATGCATAGCAATCTTATTTATAGGCTCTCTTGCATGCAGCACGAACCACTCTATGAGATACCGGTCCTCCTCACGGTCGAGTCGCATGATATCCTGCCGGGAGATCACCCCGTATTGCATTTCATCCCACTTGTCATCTCTGTAAATATATGCGCCCATACTGTTTTCCTAATGCGTCCTATCGCGTCTCAATCGAAGATCACACCTTTGTAAATATCGGCGGGGCTCTTCCAGTCTATACCGTAGCGCTCTTTTAATATCCTCTTCTTGGTCAGCCAGTAGAGAGTGCAGAAACCCCTCCCGCCGTCCGTACCTATCTCATCCGCGATCAGTCCCTCAAGCTCGCGCGTCATCTTCACATAGCGGAAGACCGCTGCTGCCTGTACCTCTGTCTCGACCGCTTTCGGAGAATAATGGCTGCGAAGATATCCGATCGGATCCCTGATGCCTTTTTCGGCCAGAACGCATGCTGCCACATATCCCGTGCGTCCATGACCACCCGCGCAGTACATGCCCACCTTTCTGCCTCTGTTGAGCTGACCACATATCTCCTCCACAAGCCTGTACAGCTCGCTGTCAGTAATGATGCCGCCGTCTTCGATATATGCAAAGTGAAGCAATCCGCGGAATCCTGCTTCACGGATGCTTTCATCTTCCCATGCAAGCTGCACTATAACATCGACTCCACGGCGTACCATCTCTTCGGCATCTGCAGCGCTTCCGATGAAAAAGCCCGGTATTATCTCACATACATCACCGTGCATTTCAGTTCCTTTCCGTCTGCACTATTAGGAATTTTTTCCCAAGTTGTGTATGAAATACCTAGCACTATTATTTCCCTTATATCTAAAATGCAGCGATAATATACAATACGATAATGTCCTATGAGTTCTTTGATTCAGTTTATTGCATCATGTTTTCTAATTAGTTTATTATTCGATAATTAATGTATTTCCACCCACTTCATTTGGTACCGCCCTTATTCTTGGTCCTACAGAAATCCTGTATTTTGTTCCTCTACCATTACCCTCTGTGGAAACTATCCCTTTCTTCTCCATTGATTTAAGCAATTCTGATACTTTACTTTTTC
>CADBFL010000183.1 GCA_902793875.1 uncultured Eubacteriales bacterium
TTCAGGAGGGGCGGGGTTGAAGCGAGCGATCATTCATGAGACGATCGGGGCGTGATTCATCTCACTACCTGTAGAGGTAGGAGTTTTCTCACACTGCTTTTGATAAACCTTTTTCTACGCGGCCGCACCCTCGTGCGAGGATTTTTTATGCAGCTCGTACTGCTCGTCGAAGTGAGCTCTCACCTTCCTGCTGATGAGTATTATGGCGACGACGAAGCACGCTTCCGCGATCAGGCCAGGCACGAAGCCTCTTGCGAGATGGCCCTCCGTGACGAGGGTACCGATCTGGTTGATCAGGAACGCTACCGTATAGCCTGTGGCGAGCTGGAGCCCTATGGCGCCCCAGAGCCACGCCTTGCTCTTCATCTCCGAATTCATCGCGCCGATGGCTGCGAAGCACGGCGGCGTATAGAGGTTGAAGAAGAGGTATGCGAGGGCCGTCACGGATGTGAGTCCCATCGTCACCGCGACCGTGTTGGCTCCGCCTGTCATGGCGAGTTCTTCAGTATCGATGAACGCAGTCAGTCCGTATACGACAGCCAGTGTTCCCACGACGTTCTCCTTTGCGATGAAGCCGGTGATGGCCGCTGCCGCGAGCTGCCACACCCCGAATCCCAGAGGGATCAGCAGGATGGCGAACGGCGATGCGATCGAGGCGAGTATTGAAGTGTTCTCTGCGCCTTCCTCCACCACATTGAAGCTCCAGTCGAAGGTCTGCATGACCTGCACGACCGTGTTGCAGATCAGGATGATGGTGGCCGCCTTTATGATATACGCCCTGGCTCTCTCCATCATGGATCTGAACGCGTACTTCAGGCTCGGAGCCTTCCACATAGGCAGTTCCATGATGAAGAACGATTTTCTGTATTTGTAGCCTGTGATGAACTTGATCAGCAGCGCGCCCAGGAAGATGAGCATGAGTCCCAGGAAGTACGACAGAAGGCTGACCCAGCCGGCGCCGTTGAAGAATGCTCCGGCAAAGAGCGCGATCACAGGGATTTTGGCTCCGCACGGGATGAACGTCGCGAGCATCGAAGTGGTCCTTCTCTCTCTGTCGTCCCTGATAGTGCGGCAGGCCATTATGGCCGGGATGCCGCAGCCCGTTCCGATGACCACCGGGATGACGGACTTGCCCGAAAGACCCACTCTCTTGAAGATCGGGTCCATCAGGGCGGAGACGCGGGCCATGTAGCCGCAGTCCTCGAGCAGCGCGATCAGGAAGTACATGACCATTACCAGCGGCAGGAATCCTACCACGGCTCCGACGCCGCCTACTATACCATCGGCAAGTATGGCCGAAACTATGGCCGGGCTGTTTTCGAGCTGAGCCGCTACCCATCCCTGGAATGTCTCGATCCATCCCACGAGCCAGTCAGCGACGAGCGGTCCGAGCCATGCCTGGGATACCCAGAACACGCCCCACATCACTACCGCGAATACCAGTATGCCCGTGACAGGATTTGTCAGGACAGCGTCCAGCCTGTCTGTGGATCTTGTCTCGGATGACTTAGTCTTTCTGGTCTCGACATCCTTTACGATGCTGTTGACGAACTCGTAGCGCCTGCGGTCCTCTCTGTCCACCTCCGCCTTGTTGTGAAGGTCGATATCCGCCTGGAGGTAAGGCGCCTCCTGCGTTGTACCTGCAAGCGCGATAGCCTTTTCGATCATCTCCTTCAGGCCCTTGTTCTCTGTCGAGACGGTCTCGTATACAGGGCAGCCGAGCTTTTCGGAAAGCTTCTTCGCATCGATCTTCGTGCCTTCCTTCTCGTTTATATCCGTCTTGTTGAGCGCGACCACGACAGGGATGCCGAGCTCGAGCAGCTGCGTCGTGAAGAAGAGCGACCTGCTCAGGTTCGTAGCGTCCACGATATTTACTATGACATCAGGGTTAGTCGTCCTGACATACTCGCTCGTTATGCCCTCTTCCGGTGTGAACGGGGACATCGAGTATGCGCCCGGAAGGTCCGCCGCGATGACTTCTTTGTCTCCGGCGAATTCCTCTTTGATTTTGAATTCTTTGCTTCCCACGGTAACACCGCCCCAGTTGCCGACCTTCTCGCTCCTTCCGGTGAGAGCGTTGTACATGGTCGTCTTGCCGCTGTTGGGGTTACCGGCAAATGCGATCCTCATTGCTGTTCCTCCTTAAACGATGATGGCCTCAGAGAGCAGATTATCCAGGTTGTATCTGCCGTCCTTTATCGCGACGATGCAGCTCTTCTTCTTTTTCGAGATCAGAGTTATAGGTTCGCCCTCATAGCAGCCGAGACGGAAGAGAAACGAATTCATCTCTTCGTCATCGGTGTTGATCTCCCTGATCGTGTAGGTCTTTCCCGGCTCTGCCTTAAGTAATGCCATTTTTTCCTCCATAATGTAACCTCTGCGCTTTGGTTAGTTAACTTTAACTAACCAAGTTATACATCTCTAACTCGCAGAAGTCAAGCATGTATTTCTTCGTTTGTATTTCTTTGTTTCTTTTCTTTTTCCCTCTCTGTTTGCCGGTAGTTTAAGCAGCCGTCCGCCCCATTACAGGGTAAATGGTCATAAAGAACAGGCACGGGATACACCTTGTAAAAGGCAGGTTCGCGATCTCGACAAGAGCCTGTATGGAGTAAATACCTATGATCGATACCAGAAAAAAATCCTCCGGCCTTGTATATCTCCTGTCAAACAGTATTATCGATCCGTATATCCCTGTGCTGATAAAAAATATCAGGTAGAAGCCTCCCACGATGTATCCGCATCTGAAGGTGTAGTCAATGAGGTTGTTATGCGCCCGGTATGCAGGGAGCCCCTCAAAGCGGTCCAGGATGTCTCTCAGATCCCTGCCAAGCCAGCTGAAATTTTCGATATATATCTTCCATATCACCGTCCTGCCGCTGCTGTACTCGTTCATGCCGTCAGACAGGTCCGGCCTGTCTGTTATCGAAGCCGGATCGCTTTCTGTTTCTTCTGCCGTATCATCTTCGGCTTCCACCGGAACTGCTATCTCAAAGTATGATACGGGGCCGCCATTCCTTTCTAAAGCGTGCAGATTGACGTCATCCATCTTTGTCCCGGCTGCAATGATCAAAATCGATATGATCACTGCGTAAATCAGCCCCTTTATCAGATCGGACATGTCCTTTGTTCCCGCTCTGATTTCTTTGAAAACAAATATCACAAAGGCTGTCATACCAACCAATTCGCATAGTACAGAGGCCCTTGACGCAGTCATAAATGCGTAAAACGATCCGATCCCGACCCCTGCTGCCGATAATACGGCGATCCATTCGCGCCTGTAATCGAGCAGCAGGTATAAAGCGGAAATAAAAGTGATAATGCCGAGCATCCCGAGGATATTCGGATCGTTCAAATAACCCGTGAACCGGTTATCCTCGCGAAGCGGAAGCCTCCCCTGCAGAGCCTCAAGCCAGCAGTAAAGGAAGCTGTAGGCTCCCCAGCCCACCGTGCACAGAGCTATCATCCTGTACAGTTGTTCATCCTTTCCATTGTTGATCCTGACGTAATAATATGCAGGAAAGATGAAAGCGAGATCCAGTGCATACATGACAT
>CADBFL010000184.1 GCA_902793875.1 uncultured Eubacteriales bacterium
GAGTACCTCATTTCAGACACGGAGACGCAGAAGCTCACCAATGACGAGTACGCCAACGCTGTCATCAAGAAATGCAATTACAATACCAGCCAGGACTACAGGATCGTTCCTTACAGCGTCCTGGTGAACGAAGAGGAAAAAGATCTCATCAGGGGTTCGGATACGCTGGAGTTCAAAGACTCGATGAAGGCCGAGTATCCGGAGAACGGAATATCCGTCACGCTCGTTTCCGACAGCGTAAGGATATATGAGTATGATCCTGTCACGAAGCAGAAGACGAAGGATATCACTGATGAGACAGGCTACAAGCACACCGCGGGCGAAAGAAGCGGCGATGAGTGGATCATCGAAAGCGATCTGCCTGACGAACAGGCTCTGGTCGTGGAATACGAATACTATATGTCCGGATTCACCACCGGACGGGAGCTGGTCAAGCTCAGAAACACCTCATCCCTCTCCGGAGTGGCGACCATTTCGCCGAGCGGCAACGAAGATGAGAATTTCCAGGTCCTGAGCCGCGGAGGCGGAGAGATCGAAAGGGTGATCTTCCATAAGGTGGACAACAGGAATACGAACATCGCGCTTGACGGCGCAGTATTCGATGCCTACATATATAACAAGGATACCGGCGAATACGACTTCATCGCCACGCTGCCGCCTTCGCGTGTCGAGGATAACGAAGAAGGCAGGAGGGTGCACGGGGAGGTCATCTTCAATGAAGGCAACCTTGAAGGACACGAGCTTGAGAGGAACACAGCCTACAGGCTCATCGAGACGGCCCCGCCTGACGGATACAGGCTCGACAGGACGCCTGTGGACTTCATGGTCGTAGACAGGGATACCGAGGCGCATCCGATGTGCATCCCTGATGACTTCAAAGGATACCGCGTGGGATTCAATGATGCGAGCATATATATCAAGAATCAGTCTCATACGCCTCTAAGGATAAAGAAGACCGACAGGAACGGAAGAGCGCTTTCCGGAGCTGTCTTCGATCTGTACATGGCGGATCCGGAGGGAGAGGAGACCGTGCCGTTCACTTCGGTCAGAGGGACTCTCATATCCGAAGGGCTCGCGACTGATCTCAGGGGAGAGATCGTATTCCCGAACTGGATAGATCCGGGCGACTACTATCTCATCGAGACAAAAGCGCCGTTCGGAGGCTACGTAGCCTGGAATGAGGCCATACATTTCCGCTTCAACGGCAAGGAGATATACAGCTTCGACAAAAAGAGCTATATAAGCCAGAAAAAAGCCGAAGAAGGAGGCGCGTACGAGGCCGATATAACCAACTATGTGCCGGAGTTCACTATCAGCAAGGAGGCTTCGGTGAAAGAGGCGGCCGTCGGAGACACGATAACCTACACTGTCACGGTCGAGAACACCGGACAGGTAGACGTTCACGATGTCATAATAGGCGACAAGCCTGAGAAGGGCTTGAAATATATTTCAGACAACAGCGGCGGCACCGTAAAGAACGGCAGGATAACCTGGACGAAGGACATACGCAAGGGAGAGACCGTAAAGATACTGGTAACTGCCGGAGTGACAGAGGATGCCGGGCGCAATATCGTGAACAGGGCATACATCAAACAGGGAGGCAAAGATCACGTAACAACTCTCAGGACCGAAGCCAGAGTAGGTCTGAAGGGCGGACCGAAAACCGGCGACAGCAGCAGGACTGTTTTGTGGGCTGTGCTGTTGATTGCGGCTGCGGCAGGATGTATCATTATGATCGTAAGACGCAGACATAACAGCTGATCGCGCGTGAAACCCTTGTAAAACCGGGCAGAGAGCGGATGTAAAAACATTCGCTCTCTTTTTTTCGATAAATAGTTGACAAGCACATGCAAAGCGAGTATATTGTGAATTGAGATTAGCACTCTCACCAAGTGAGTGCTAACAAAATCGAAGCAAACGGAGGCAGACATGGATCTGAGCGAAAGACAATTACAGATACTGCAGGCGATCATCACAGATTATGTTGAGAACGCCGAGCCGGTCGGTTCCAGATCGATCGCTAAAAAGTACGATCTCGGTGTCAGCCCTGCGACTATAAGAAACGAGATGTCGGACCTTGAGGAGATGGGTTACCTGACTCACCCTCACACCTCGGCGGGCAGAGTCCCTTCGGACAAGGCATACAGGCTGTACGTTAACAACCTGATGAAGAAGAAGAATCTGAGCGCCAGAGACAAGAGGATGATCAACGACCGCCTCTCCGCCAGCAGGGACGAATTCGACAGGACGATAAGGCACGCCGCGGAGCTGCTGTCAGAGATCACCAACCTGGCATCGTTCGCGATGACACCGGCCACGAACGAAGAGACGATAAGCTTCATCAGGCTGCTGCCGGTGGACGACAGGACGCTGATACTCATGATAGTCGGAGAAAGCGGCAACATCACCAACACGACGCTGAGGCTGAAGGTGCCGTACACCCAGGAGGCGCTCGACCTTCTGAGCAAGAACATGACAGTCCAGCACAAGGGGCGCACGCTCGACGATGTTCTGAAGTCCGAGATAATCGAGGACGTAGGGACGGACATCGAAGCGATGAGCTCGCTCGAAGGCGACGTGATGCCGAGCTTCATAAGGACCCTCGAAGACATGCTCAACGTCAATCTGTACATGGAGGGAATGACCAACATCTTCGATCTTCCGGAGTACTCGAGCATAGACAGGGCGAGGGATTTCATGGAGCTCTTCGCCAGAAAGGACTGGTTCACCCAGAAGATGCTCGCCAGAGACGACGGCGTCGTGGTGACCATAGGCGACGAGAACGACACCATGAAGGACTGCACCCTGATCACCGCATCGTATCATGTCGACGGCAAGCTGGTCGGAAAGATCGGAGTCATAGGACCGACCAGGATGAAATACGACGAGGTCACATCGATCATGGAATATCTGACCAACAATCTGAGCGAATCGTTCAGACTGACGGCCGGAAGCGGACCGGGTAACAGCGATAAAGAACTGAATAAGGACGACGGGGACAGTAAGAAAAATAAAACCATCGAAAGGAAGAGGAAATAATGTCAAAGGAAAAAGCAAAGCGCATCCATATCGAGGATGGCAATGCCGAAGAGAAGGAAAGGGCAGCTGCCGAAGAGGTGACGGAAGAAGCCGCCGCCGAAGAGACAGCGGAAGAAGCCGGGCCTGAAGAGGCAAAGACCGGAGATAATGAAGAAGAAAGATCCGGAGCCGGCGAAGAGGCTGAGGCAGAGCCTGAAGAGAAAAAGGACGAGCCTGCTGCCGAAGAGCAGGAATCCGAGCGCTACATGCGCCTGATGGCGGAGTTCCAGAACTTCAAAAGAAGGGCCGCAAAGGAAAAAAGCGACATCCACGCGTTCGCGAACGAGAGGATAGTCGGAGACCTTCTCCCGGTGATGGACAACTTCGAAAGAGCCCTGGATACCGAGACTGAGGATGTCGAAGCCTACGCAAAGGGCATGCAGCTCATTTTCGAACAGCTGAAGACAGCTCTCGAAAAGGCCGGCCTCAAAGAGATAGAAGCGCTCGGGCTCGACTTCGATCCG
>CADBFL010000185.1 GCA_902793875.1 uncultured Eubacteriales bacterium
CTCTTCTATATTATCCATCGCCATGACCTTTTCTGCAAGCGCATCAGCCTCGGCTCTGGTCCATTTTGAAATGATGCAGCGGGAAGTGAGCACGAGCACAGGATTGACGCTGTATTCGTCAAGTCCGAAGGACATCAGCAGCGGGATCATGAGCGGATCGGCAGCCGCTTCTCCGCACATTCCGACAGGTATGCCCTCTTTCTTTCCGCATTCGATGATAGTTCTGATCGAGCGAAGCACCGCAGGCTGGAAAGCGGAATAGAGATACGCGACCTTCGCGTTGCCTCTGTCAACCGCCATGGTGTATCCCGTAAGGTCGTTGGTCCCGATCGAGAAGAAGTCCGCCTCTTTCGCGAGAAGATCGGCGATCATGGTGGATGCGGCTGTTTCCATCATGCATCCCACCTCGATGTTCTCATCGAAATCCACGCCCTCCTTCCGAAGGTCTTCCTTGATCTCTTCGACGAGCATCTTGACGCTTCTGACCTCATCTACCGTGGTTACCAGAGGCACCATGATCTTTGCGCTGCCGAAGGCGCTGGCTCTTACGATGGCGCGGAGCTGCGTCTTGTACATGTCCGCATTTGCCAGGCAGTATCTTACGGCCCTGAATCCGAGGAACGGATTCTCTTCCTTTTCGAAATCCATGTACGGGATGTCTTTGTCGCCGCCTATGTCGAGCGTACGGATGATGACAGTCTTTCCCTCCATGGTCTCGACCGCTTCTCTGTATGCCTCGAACTGCTCCTCCTCGGTAGGAAGATGCGTGTTGTCCATGAACAGGAATTCCGAGCGGAAGAGTCCGACTCCTTCGCCGTCGCATTCCATGGCCTTTTTAGCATCCTTCGGAGTGCCTATGTTGCAGTATACCTCGAGCTTGTCGCCGTCCGCGGTAAGGGTCTCCTTTCCCATGAACTTTTTGAGTTCGGCTTTTTTCTTGATGAACTCCTCGCGCTTTTTGATGTACTTCGCCAGGACATCGCCGTCCGGATTGATGAAGACCTCTCCGTCGGTCCCGTCAATGATCGCCACATCCTTATCTTCTACTGAGTCCACTATGCCCGGCACCGAAAGCACGGCCGGGATCTCAAGCGCCCTGGCAAGTATGGCGGAGTGGGAAGTCGGGCCTCCGACCTCGGTGATGATGCCCGACACGTTCTCCTTTACTATCTGCGAAGTCATCGAAGGCGTGAGGTCCTTGCACACGAGCACCGTGCCCTGCGGGACCTTGCCTATGTCGATGTCCTCTATGCCAAGAAGCTTTTTCAGGATGCACACCTTTACATCCGTTATATCCGCAGCCCTCTGGCGCATCATCTCGTCTTCCATCCCCGAGAACATGCCGTGGAACATGTCGCATACGGCCGTGAGCGCGGATTCAGCGCACTGTCCGCTGTCGATCATGTTGAACATCTCTCCCGACATCGCAGGGTCCTGGATCATTACGGCATGCCCCATGAGTATGTCAGCCTCCTGAGGGCCTATATTCTCTCTTACGTCGTCAGCCATTGCGAACGTCTCTTCGATAAACTCGTCTATGGCTTTCCGGAACCGGGCCTTTTCCGCCTCAGTGTCTTCTACCAGTTTTGCTTCAAAAGAAAGATCCTGTTCGATTATGCGGCAGATGCTGCCGATGCCGATTCCGCGCGATGCAGCGATTCCTTTATACATATCTGTTCCTCCGTTAAGAAATGCCCCCCTGCATTAAAAATGCAGGGGAGCACAGAATTGTGATCTTGATCATTCACCCATGCCGGACTCGATGAATTCAGCGAGTTCAGCGAGAGCTTTTTCTTCATCAGGACCGTCGCAGACGAGCTCGATCTCCGATTTATGCTTGATGCAGGCCGTCATAAGCAGCATGACGCTCTTGCAGTCGAAGTCTTTTCCGTTGAATTTTACTGTTACCTTGCTCTGGTAATCCCCAGCCATTTTGGCAAGACGGCTGGCCGGACGCATGTGCATGCCCAGTGGGTCTTCAATGATGATTTTCTTTGATACCATAGTTTACTCCTTGTATCTGATTCGGGGTCTTGTTTTGAACGGCTCCCGCAATACCGGAGCATGCCGGTACTGCGGGATCGTTCTTTTCTGATTCTAGTACATTCCGATGCTGAACGCAAAGGCGATAAGTACTGAGAGCGGGCCTGTTACGATACGCGAGAACAGAACTGCCGGAACACCATACTCGATGGTCTCAGGCTCTGCCTCTCCGAGGGACAGACCTACAGGGATAAAGTCGCAGCCTACCTGACCGTCGATAGCGAACAGAGCCGGAAGCGCATACTGCGCAGGGATAGCTCCCATGGCAAACTGCGAACCGAGCAGTGTACCGACGATCTGTGCGATTACAGCACCAGGTCCGAGGATCGGTGACAGGAACGGCAGTGAGCAGATGAAGCAGATCACCAGCATTCCAGGAAGTGTTCCGCACAGAGGCGCGATAGTCTTGGCGATAACGTTACCGAGTCCGCTGGCGCTGATGATACCGAGGATGGTACTTGTGAACGCCATGAACGGCAGGATGTTCTTGATGACCATGTCGATGGTATCACGGCCTGCCTGGAAGAACTGGCCTACTACGTATCCGACGCCCTTACCGAGACGGACCACGAAGCCCTGCTTCTTGCCTTCTTCGGCGGCAGCGACCTCTGCCTTGGCCTCAGCCTTTGTCTTAGGTCCCTTGTCAGCAGCCGGCTTGGCAGCAGCGGCAGCAGCTTCCTCAGGAGCATCGCCGAGGACTTCGATATCTTTTTCTTTTACTGCGGAGCAGTAGATCTCCGGAGTGATGAACTGAGCGAGAGGGCCGGACTGTCCTACAGGCATCAGGTTTACTGTGAAAATGCCCTTCTTAGGATAGACTCCGCATCTTGCAGTTCCGCCGCAGTCAACGACTGCTACCATGATCTCTTCGTCAGGGAGAGTAGTTTTCCATCCGTCAACAGCAACTCCGCCGGACATGTCGGCGATAGCCTGTGCCACAGGGTGGATCCCGCCGCCTGTCACGCTGAGTACAGTGTGGCAGGTTTCGGTAGGTGTTACCGTGAGAGGGCCGCCCCAGCCGCCGTCTCCGGCATTGATCTTGATAGTCTTATACATCTTTGTTCCTCCTCTCACTACTTGTCCCTGGTCATGAACGCGTAGATCCTCTCAGTGAGAAGGCCCCTGAGAAGGATGACGATCAGACCTACGATGAAGTAACGGACAGCAAGACCGCCGGTGCTGAGTCCTGCCTGCTGCAGACCAGTCGCGATACCGAGGTATACGAACAGTTCGCCTGCGTTAGCGTGAGGGAAGAGTCCCGTGATAGGGTGCACGAAGCTTACTGTAGCATCGTAGTAAGCAGGTTTGTACTTCTCTTCTACGAAACGGCCGAATGTGTAGCACATCGGGTTTCCGAGGAAGAACACCGCCATGAGAGGCAGCAGTGTGTATCTGAGCACTGCGAACTTGGTGATCTTCTTAGCAAAAGCTTCTACCTTTTCAGTACCGACCAGCTTGATGATGGAGTTGACGAACGTCATCAG
>CADBFL010000186.1 GCA_902793875.1 uncultured Eubacteriales bacterium
TACTATTCCAAGTTTCATATATTCAGCTGTCTCCTATGGTCAGAAGTTCTTTCTCAGCGACAGGATATTCTGTCCGTCCTTGTACTCGTAAGTGATATCGTCCATGGTGTTCTTTACAAGGAACACACCAAGTCCGCCGATCTTTCGCTCTTCTGCCGAGAGAGTAACATCCGGGTCCTCCTTGGCGAGCGGATCGTAGTGAATGCCGCTGTCTATGAACGTAATGGTCACGCCAAGGGGATCGCCTCCGACCTCGACTCTGATCTTTGCCATGCCCGTGCCGGGCGCATACGCGTAGTTGGCAATATTGACGAATATCTCCTCAGCCGCCACGTCGATCTGCATAGTGGCTCTGAGAGGACATCCGGCAGCCTCAAGATGGCTGTCTATGAAGCCAAGGACTTCAGGCAGTTTGGCAACGGAAGCCTCTACTTCGATTTCACTTGCCGCATCCGGCTTTGCAAAAGCATGTCCTAACATCAGACTGTCTGTCCTTTCCAGTGATTCAGCGAGTTTCGCTATCCAGCAATCGTACTCCTTCCTGCGCTTAGGATCATCGAGCACTCCCTTGGCTACCAGCATGCCTGCCAGCCTGGTATAGCCCACGACGCGGGCCTTGTCTTCGACCGATCTTATGTAGTCCTCGTCGTCCGTTTCCAGATACTTCGGAAGGAATTCCTTCCAGAACCTGATGGTCGTGTCGTAGTCATAGCCCTGAAAATCCAGCACGCTGTCGGGATACACGTCATAGAACCCCACATAGGCGTTGTAAATAAAGCCCAGTTCGAATATCGGGTTGCCGACGCTGAGGGTATCCATGTCTATGAGAAGCACTTCATCTCCGGCAAGCTCGAGGTTCTTCGAGTGATAGTCTCCGTGGATCATGTGATTGTCATACGGGATCTCTTCGAAGAGCCTGTTCAGCTTTTCTGCCTGAGCATGCGGCAGATCGCGGCTCGTAAGCAGAGCTCTCTTTTTCATCATCTCGCGGATGTCCGGAAGCTTGCCGTCAGGCACCTCCGTCCCGTGTATGATGCGAAGCATCTTGGTGAACTCATCAAGACACCATTCGAACTTGTCCGGCTCTGTCGCGAGTATCCTCGCAAAAGATTCGGCGTTCAGAAGCTCGAAAACGGAGCCGTAACCGTCCCCTACTCTTACTATCTCGTAGGAGATGGCTGTCGGGACACCGAGTATCAGGGCGAGTCTTGCGACCTCGCGCTCGTTCTGTATGTCGTCAAACGCGTCGGGATCAAAATAGACCTTGACTACAGTGTCCTTGTCGAGCTTGTATACCGCGCCGTTGGCGCCGCGCCCTATCTCTTCGCATCCCTCGATGGATATCCTTCTGAAAGCTTTTTCGATATCGATCATCTGGCTGAAGCCCGTCATCTCGAAAACTTCGTAGACGTCGCTTCTGACATTGATGATCTTCATTCCCGGGTTGTTCTTGCGGACATGGAGCAGTACACGAAGACCTGCGGAGGAAATGTACTCGAGATTCTCAGCATCAAACACGACCTTCGCGCCCGGATGCGCTTCGGCCAGTTCGTTCATTTCCTTTTCTACCTGAGCGGAATTGCCCGAGTCTATTCGGCCGGACAGTTCCACCGTAAGATATCCGTTCTCTTCCCACGCCTTCATGTCTGCCTGCCGCGACTCCTATTCGATCGTGAGGATGTCTACGAAACCTGTAACGTCAAAGATCTCCATGACTGTCTCATTGACATTGGTCAGCTTCATGCTGCCCTTCTGGTTCATTGTCTTCTGAGCTGTCAGCAGAACTCTGAGGCCGGCAGATGAGATATACTCAAGATCTTTCATGTCGATGACGAGGTTTTCAACGTCGTCGAGCGCAGAAGCCAGCTCGCTCTCGAGCTCCGGAGCAGTAACAGTGTCGAGTCTGCCCGTAAGAGCTACTGTGAGGTTCTTGCCATCCTGTTTCTTTTCGATATTAAGCATTGATCATTCCTCCATCTGTAAAATATAAAAATTTGATTTCATGCTTTTCTGCATTAATTTCCAAGTGATATTGTAGCACAGTTTATGTCAATTGCCAAACCAAATCAACTATGTTACTTTTGTTGTATCAGAAAGGGAACAAAGCAGGCGCCTATGAAAGTTTTTACAAGAGACTACAGGATCACCGGGGACTACCATCCTCTGTGGAACGAATACTTCGGAGGCATGAAGCCGTGCGTCCTCGATATAGAGACCACGGGCCTCGGCAGTTCGCGCGCCAGGGTCATACTGATCGGCCTCCTTACGTATACGGACAGCGGCGTCAGGATCACGCAGTTTCTTGCCGAAAACCACTATGAGGAACCGAAGGTGCTCGACGCCGCCATGGACTTTCTGGAGCGCGGGAACGCCGGCTATCTCATAACCTTCAACGGCCAGGCCTTTGACGTCCCTTTCATCAGAGCCAGGCTCGACGCGACATTTTCGGAAAAGTCTCTCTGCCTTTATGACTTCGACCTCCTGCGCTTTCTCAGGATCTCGACCGATCTGCGTTCGAGGACGGGCTCGCTCAGCCAGAAGGCCGTCGAGAATTATTACGGCATACTCGGCGACCGCGGCGATACCATAACGGGCCGCGAGAGCGTCATCATGTTCGAGGAGTATGCTCTTACCGGCAACAGCACGCTCGAGAAGGTGATACTCACCCACAACCGCGAGGACGTACTGCACCTCAACAGGCTGATGTATCTGTCCCTTGCGGATATCGGGGATCTTCACGCCGCGCTCGCGAAGTACGGCTTCCCGGCAGCGGGCGGCAGACTGAGCGTAAGGCCAAAGATCAGCAGGGACAGGCTGCGCATCACGGGCAGCCAGAATCACAGCGCCGTGTCCTGCGCGTATTTCCCGGACGCGGACTCCCCCGTCACCGCTGAATTCAATTCCATTTCTTCGTCGTATGAAATAGACGTCCCTCTGGGACGTCTCGATGATGATCTTTTTATAGACGCGAAGTCTCTGGGCTTCGATCTTTCAGACGATCCGATGTGCGTGAACGGCTGGCTGATACTGGACAGCCGGACGCTCAATCTGATCTCGCGGCTCCTGGCCGAAAAATACGCCGCGCTCCGGGAGTAACGCTAGTTGTCGAGATCGCGTATATCCGAGAAGCCTCTTCCCCTGCCCCACACCGACTTGATCGATGTGACGGATACGAACGAATTCGGGTCCTCCTTTGCAAGGTACCTTTTTATTATAAAGCTTTCGCGCGGCGAGCAGAGTATCTTGAGCTGTTTTCTCCTGTCTCCGGTGTACTCGCCCGTCACCTCTATGCTCGACACTCCTCTTCCGAGCTCGTTCATGATGAATGCGGTCAGTGCCTCCGCGTCGCCCGGGATTATCGCCAGTTCGACTATCTTGTCGCTGAAGCCGTACATGACGGCGTCTCCCACGCGCATCGAGATGTATATGATCACCACGGCGTAAAGAGCTATGTTTATGCCGAACACGAATGCGCTGGCGATGACTATGACGGAATTGATCGCGAAGGCGATGCTGTTTAT
>CADBFL010000187.1 GCA_902793875.1 uncultured Eubacteriales bacterium
CAGATGGTCATCAAGATCGTAAAGGACGAGCTCGTCGAGATGATGGGCGGCTCGGCCAGCAAGCTTACCTTCTCGCCGAGCGGATTCACAGTGATCATGCTCGTGGGCCTTCAGGGTACAGGTAAGACCACGACCGCGGGAAAGCTTGCGGCGTGGCTCAAGCAGACCGGAAAGCAGCCTATGCTCGCGGCCTGCGACGTGTACAGACCTGCGGCCATAGACCAGCTCGAGATCGTCGGCAAGGCGGTCAACACGCCGGTCTACGTCAACAGGGACACGAAAGACCCTGAGCAGATCGCAAGCGAGGCGGTCAAGGAAGCCTACAGACGCGGCTGCAACGTGCTCATCATAGATACCGCGGGACGCCTTCAGATCGATCAGGAGCTCATGGATGAGCTTAAGATCCTCAAGGCATCGGTCAGACCTCACGAGATACTCCTCGTGGTCGACGCCCTTACAGGTCAGGACGCTGTCAACATCGCCGACGGATTCAACCAGGCGCTCGGCGTCGACGGCATCATCATGACAAAGATGGACGGCGATTCAAGAGGCGGCGCCGCGCTTTCCGTAAAGACGGTCACCGGCAAGCCGATCAAGTTCATGGGTACCGGCGAGAAGTATAACGCTCTCGAGCCGTTCCACCCTGACAGGATCGCGTCGAGGATACTCGGAATGGGCGACGTGATGTCCCTTATCGAGCAGGCCGAGAACGCCTTCGACGATGAGGAGACGGCAAAGCTCGAAGAGAAGATCAGGCGCAACAAGTTCGACCTCGAGGACTTCCTCATGCAGATGAGGCAGATCAACAAGCTCGGTGGACTCGGCAAACTCATCGACATGATACCGGGCATCTCGGCGGCCGACAAGAAGAACATCGACCTCAACCAGGGCAGGGAAGAGCTCAAAAAGATGGAGGCCATAATCCTCTCGATGACGCCGCTCGAGCGCGCTAAGCCTAATGTGCTGAACGCCTCGAGAAGAAAGAGGATCGCGGCCGGAGCCGGACGCACCGTGCAGGACGTCAACCAGCTCATCAAAAAGTACGAAGAGATGAAAAAGATGACGAAGGTCCTGGCGAATCCGGATTCGAAGAAGGCGCGCTCCATGATGCGCAACTTCGGTTTCTGACAGATTGCTCGTCTTTCCGCTTGCGGCTCTGTCAGCTGCGCCTTCGGTGAGCGTACTTCGCGCTGCGCTGCCGCCACGGCTGCCGGCTGCCTCGCTGCAAACGAAAATACTTCGCAATATAAATGTTAAATATCAAAATATCATCAGATAATGGAGGAAAAACAACAATGGTAAAGATCAGACTTAAGAGAATGGGAGCTCACAAGAAGCCTTTCTACAGAGTAGTCGTAGCTGACTCGAGAACGCCGAGAAACGGAAAGTTCATCGAGGAGATCGGCACATACGATCCTCTGAAGGATCCTTCGGAGATCATCATCGACAACGAAGCTGCAAAGAGATGGCTCGACAACGGAGCTCAGCCGACTGACACAGTCAGAGCGCTTCTCAAGAAGTCCGGCGCTATCGAATAAGGAGGCGCCTTATGGGAAGTCTGGTAGAAGTAATCGCAAAAGCGCTTGTGACCAGGCCTGACGAAGTACAAGTCACCGAGGAAACCGACGGCAGGAATATCGTTGTAAAGCTCAAGGTAGCGGATGAGGATATAGGAAAGATCATCGGCAAGTCGGGCAGGATCGCTAAGGCGATCAGGACTGTCGTCAAGGCGGCGGCCATCAAGCAGAATCTCAGAGTAACGGTGGAAATAGTTGAAGACTAAGACAGGTTCCGACCCGGTCGCAATCGGCAGGGCCGGAAGCCCATCAGGGCTCAGAGGCGAATTCAGAGTCACGCTTTACGCGCAGGACTCAGACAATCTGAAGGAGGGCAAAGTCCTCCTTCTTAAGCATGCAGAAGAAGAGATCAGGGCAAGGATCGAGCGCGTCAGATACCAGAAGGACCGCCCGGTCATAAAGCTCGAGGGCTTTGACGACCGCACGTCCGTCGAGCCTCTCCGCAACATGGAGATCAGCATCGAAGCGAACGATCTTGAGGAGCTGCCGGAGGGCGAGCACTACGTGAGGGATCTCATCGGATGCCGGGTCGTGGATATCGCGGGCGGCGGCGAAAAGGAGATCGGCGTCCTGCAGGACGTCATACAGAACACCGCGCAGAGCGTGCTCGATGTAAGGACGGCAGAAGGCAAAAGCGTACTCATACCCGCTGTCGATGCGTTTCTCAGAAACATCGACGAAGAAGCTGGCCTCATCGAAGTGGAACTGATCCCGGGGTTTTATGAATGAAGATCAACATACTTACGATCTTCCCGGAGATGTTCGCGCCTCTCAGGATGAGCATGCTGGGAAGAGCAGCCGACAACGGAATACTCGAGTTCGATATCACGGACATACGCGACTACACGACCGATAAGCACAACCGCGTCGACGATACTCCTTACGGAGGCGGCGCCGGCATGGTGATGCAGGTGCAGCCGGTCATGGACGCTTACGATGCGAAAGGCTATGGCGGCAGGGTCATATACATGTCGCCGCGCGGCCGGATCCTTTCGGAGGAACTTGCGAGGGACCTTGCCGGAGAAAGCGAGATAACCCTTCTCTGCGGTCACTACGAGGGCATCGATCAGCGCGCGCTCGACAGACTGGGAGCCGAAGAGGTCTCGATCGGAGACTATGTGCTGACAGGAGGAGAACTCCCGGCCATGGTCCTCGTCGATACGGTCGCGAGGTTCATAGACGGAGTGCTCGCGGGCGAGGACTCTGTGAACGATGAATCCGTATATTCAGGCCTGCTCGAATATCCGCAGTATTCAAAACCGAGGGAGTACGGCGGAGACGAGGTGCCTGAGATACTGCTTTCGGGCAACCACGGAGAGATCGGTCTGTGGCGATGGGAGCAGTCCCTCAAACTCACGAAAGAGAGAAGACCCGATCTCTTCGAAAAATATCTGAAGAGCGAGCCCGAGCTCAGCAAAAAAGAGAGGGCCATACTCGAAAAGTACAGATGACGGCGCAGCCGGGGGGATCTGACGCCCCGGCCGCGGGAACACAAAATGTGGTAATGAAATTGTCCCCGTATAAATACATATTGTATTCGGGGATTTTTTGATGTAGAATACTCTCGTAATACTAGGCAAACGGAGGAATTCCCGGAAAACCGTGAAAAAGTGGCTCATTGCGATAGTTGTATACATCGGGCTGATCGCGGTGTGCTGCATAGCGATCTATGCTGTCCCTTTTCTGGGGGACAAGCTCGAGAGGACATATATAGCGGAATACGGAAGGATAGACGTCACCGATGAGGTCTCCGCTTTTATCGTGAGAGACGAGAAGGTGTATGCCGCCTCGCAGCCGAGCCGCATAAAGCGCGTGGCAGAAGAAGGCAAGCTCATCATCGGCAACACGAAAGTCGTCGAGCTCACTCCCGATGATGCCGCTATAAAGGCCGAGAAGGAAGCAGCCTACAACGAAAAGAAAAAAGGCAAGTCGTCCAAA
>CADBFL010000188.1 GCA_902793875.1 uncultured Eubacteriales bacterium
AGACCGGCCTTTTCGACGATATCTACGGAGTCTCGGCCCTTAAGGGAGACAACGTCGAAGAACTCAGAGACCGCCTGACAGGGTACATGAAGGACGGTCCGATGTACTATCCCGAGGATATCGCAACCGATGATCCTGTAAGGTTCATCGTGAGCGAGATCATACGCGAAAAACTTATGAACTACCTCGAAGACGAGGTGCCCCACGGCGTCTTCGTCGAGGTGGAGACTTTTAAAGAGCCCGAAGAGCCGGGCAGAGCGACCGAGATCGGCGCTGTAATATACTGCGAGAAGAAGTCTCATAAGGGCATCATCATAGGCAAGGGAGGCAGCAAGCTCAAGGGCGTAGGCAAGGCCGCGCGTCTTGAGATAGAGGATCTGCTGGGATGCAAGGTCTTCCTGAGCCTCTTCGTCAAGGTGAAAGAGGGCTGGCGCGATTCGGAAAGAACTATCCGCAGCTGGGGCTACAAAGACGAATAACTCCATGATCATAACGACAGAGGGCATAGTCCTCAGACAGAGAAAGATCGCCAATAACCGCCGGATGATAGTGCTGTTCACAAAGCAGTACGGCAAGATATCGGCAGGCACTTCCGTTAACGAGAAGAGCCGGAGCAAGGCTGCGCTCGCCTTGCGTCCTTTTACTTATGCGGATTATGACATATTCAGAGGCAGAGAGGCATACAGCATAAACTCGGCGCAGGCAAAAAAGAGCTTCTACTCCATAGGGGAGGATATAGACAGGTTCATGGCGGCTTCGGCCTTCATAGAGTATCTTGACAAGGTCCTCGGAGAAGAGACGCCGATGCCGGGGCTTTTCGACCTGGCTCTTGCTTTTCTCGAGTCGGTATCCAGGAGCAGGTCAAGTGCAGAGACTCTTCTGTTTGCATTTATCGTGAAGTCGCTCAGGATGCTGGGCGTGGCGCCCGAGCTTTCGTGCTGCACGGGCTGCGGCAAAAGCGCTGAGAGTTTCGGCGAAGGCGGCTTCAGAAGCTTCTCGGTGACGGGCGGCGGGATCATCTGCCCGGACTGCGCAGAACAAGAGAAAACAAGGCCCGACTCGTTGATTTACCAACCTTCCTTCGATATAATTACAGTGTTCGGATATTTTGACTCCAGACCTCTGGCGACATTCGAAAAGGTTGACCTTAAACCCGATGTCGCGGGAGTGGTCAGAGATATACTGGCGGAGTACACGGACCGGTATCTCGGTATCGATGTGCTCAGAACGTCTATAGGATTGGAGGTATAGAAAGAATGGAAATCACAATCGAAAAGATCGATCTTGTAAAGGACAGAACAGGCTGCACGTACGCAGAGGCAAAGGAAGCTCTCGAGCAGCATGAAGGCAGCGTGGTCGACGCCATCATCGAGCTCGAAGAGAAGACGAATAAAGATCACGACAGGATCACAGGCGAGAGCCTGAAGGACAGTCCGATCTTCATGAAGATGAAGGAGATCGTCGAAAAGGGCAATGTCTCGAAGATCATCGTCAGCAAGGGCGACAAGGTCATCGTGAACTTCCCTGTCACGGCGGGAGTCATCGGGACACTTCTCGTGCCGTGGGGAGCCATCCTCGGCATCGTGGCGGCAATGGGCGCGCAGTGCAGCATCGACTTCGTCGACGACAAGGGCAAGGCCTTCGATGTTGACGGCAAGGTCATCGGCTTCTACGACAAGGCCAAGGGAATCGTGGTAAAGAGCGTCGATAAGGCTCAGTCGGCCATCAACGACAAGGAATCCATCGACGAACTGATGAACACGATCGATTCCATCGCGAAGAAGGCGGGCAAGACGGTCAAAGAGCTTATAAAGGACGCTGCAGACGCTTACAAGACGAGCGATGCAGAAGACATCATCGAAGAAGAGTTCAAGAACGAAGAAGAACTGTAAAGGAAAGTGATAAATGGCTGTAGACAAAAAAGACATTCCGGTAACGGACAGAGCGGTAAGCATGGAGAAGATCATAGCCCTGTGCAAAAACAGAGGCTATATCTATCCGGGCTCGGAGATATACGGCGGACTTGCCAACACATGGGATTTCGGTCCGCTCGGAGTTGAATTCAAGAACAACATCAAGGACGCATGGAGGGCGAAGTTCGTGCGCGAATCGAAGCTCAACGTGGGTCTTGACGCGGCTATCCTGATGAACCCTCAGACCTGGGTGGCGTCCGGCCACGTGGGCGGCTTCTCGGATCCTCTGATAGACTGCAGATCCTGCAAGACCAGATACAGGGCCGACCAGCTCATCGAAGACTATCTGAAGGAGAACGACCCATATGCCGAAGAGGTCATCGACGGATGGACAAAGGAAGAGCTGGAGAGTTTCATCGCAGAGAAAGGCATAAAGTGCCCAAGCTGCGGCAAGAGCGACTTCACGGGCATCCGCCAGTTCAACCTGATGTTCAAGACGTTCCAGGGAGTCACCGAGGATTCGAAGGCCGAGATATACATGAGGCCTGAGACCGCGCAGGGCATATTCGTGAACTTCAAAAACGTCCAGAGGACTTCGCGCCGCAAGATCCCGTTCGGCATCGCTCAGGTGGGCAAGTCGTTCCGCAACGAGATCACGCCGGGCAACTTCATCTTCAGGGTGAGGGAGTTCGAGCAGATGGAGCTCGAGTTCTTCTGCAAGCCGGGCACCGAGCTCGAATGGTTCGCTTACTGGAAGGATTACTGCGCGAATTTCCTTAAAAATCTCGGACTCAGAGAGGAGTACACGAGGCTCAGAGACCATACTCAGGAAGAACTTTCGCATTACAGCAACGCGACGACGGATATCGAGTATCTCTTCCCGTTCGGCTGGGGAGAGCTCTGGGGCGTGGCTTCGCGTACAGACTACGATCTCATGGCCCACCAGACCACATCCGGCGAGGACATGAGCTATCTCGATCCTGAAACGAATGAGAGATACGTGCCGTACTGCATCGAGCCGTCGGTCGGAGTCGAAAGACTCGTGCTGGCATTCCTCGTCGATGCTTACGATGAAGAAGTGCTGACCGACGCGAAGGGCAAAGAGGATGTCAGGACAGTCCTCAGACTGCATCCTGCGCTCGCCCCGTACAAGGCGGCCGTTCTTCCGCTTTCGAAGAAGCTTGAGGACGTCGCTCTTCCGGTCTATGAAGAACTCAGCAAATATTTCATGGTCGAGTACGACGCGTCCGGCTCCATCGGCAAACGCTACAGGAGAGAGGACGAGATAGGAACACCGTTCAGCATCTGTGTCGACTTTGACACAGCTGAAGATAAATCAGTTACCATACGCGACAGGGATACGATGGAACAGGTCAGGATCCCGATCGCGGAGGTAAGAGAGTACATTGAGGAAAGACTCAGATTTTAAAGGGTCGGGACTGTGTATCTTTCAGATCGTTATCAATAAGCTATCTAACAAGGGGGCCGGCAACCAGCCGGTGTCCGGAAAGGAAAAGGAGTAAAGCTTATGGCAAAATACGTTTATTCATTCAATGAGGGCTCGAAGGACATGAGAAACCTTCTTGGCGGCAA
>CADBFL010000189.1 GCA_902793875.1 uncultured Eubacteriales bacterium
ATAGGGAGCGATCAGGTATGGAACCCGGCGAATAACGGCGGAGACATGGCGTATCTGCTGGATTTTGTTGATGATCCCCGCAAGAAAGTATCTTACTCCTCCAGTTTCGGCATCAGCGAGGTGCCGGAGGAATACTGCAAAAACTATAATACTCTGCTCGCTGACTTTGCCTGCCTTGCTGTAAGGGAGGGACAGGGACAGAAAATCGTGAAACAGCTCACGGGCAGAGACGCGGCTCTTGTTCTGGATCCGGTGTTTCTGGCGGGAAGAAGCACATGGGATTCTCTGAGAAAGAAGGAAGGATGGAAACCCCGCAGGAAATACCTGTTTTTCTATACCAACAGACCTTCGCAGGTAGAGGATTTCCTTATGACAGGCTGCAGTATGGCCGGCATGGAAAAGCACATTCTCAGCACTCATCTTTCTCCTGCGGAAGCAGTCGATCCGAAAACCAGAGTATGCGTTTCGATGTCTCCGGAAAGATTCCTCAACGAGATCGCAGAAGCAGAGCACGTCGTCACGGCTTCGTTCCACTGTCTCGCGTTCGCGATAATCTATCATAAGAAATTCAGCGTGCTTCTTACCGGAAACCAGGGAAAGGACGAGAGGATACTGTCGCTCCTGAGCATACTCGGCCTTGAGGACAGGATAATAGACACAGGAACGACCGTTGCAGACATCAACAGGGAAATAGACTATGATGCCGTTGAAGAAAAACTGGAGAGATACCGCGCGGCGTCGCTGGACTATCTTGAAAAAGCCCTGCTGAACGGCTCGTACGATCAGCCTGAAAAAAAAGAAGAAGGCGCAGGATATTTCTGTGAAGACAAGAGATGCACGGGATGCTCTGCCTGCGTTTCCTCGTGTCCTGCCGGCGCGATAAAAATGGAGACCGATGAAGAAGGCTTCGAAGTACCTGTCCGGAATGCGGAAAGCTGCACTGACTGCGGCAGATGCGCCGAAGCATGCCATATACTGAACAGGAAACTGCCTGCGCCGGATGGTCAGAGATTCTACGCGGCAAAAAACACGGAAAAGGTCAGAGAGCTGAGCTCCTCGGGAGGCGTTTTCACGGCAGTTTCGGACGCTGTTCTCGATGAAGGCGGCGTGATCTGCGCTGCCGTGATGGATGAAAACTACAGGGTCAGTCATGCATTTGCCGAAAACAAACAGCAGAGAGACCTCATGAGAGGCACGTTCTACGTGCAGAGCTCGATGGGAGACTGCTTCAGCAGGATCACAGAGATCCTCAAAAGCGGCAGAAAGGTCCTCTTTGTCGGGACGCCTTGTCAGGTAAACGGTCTGCTCCATGTGACCGGCAGAGACGAAAACCTGATCACATGCGATATCATCTGCCATGGCGTGCCGAGCCCGCTTGTCTTTGAGAGGTTCATCCAGTATCTCAGAAGCAAAGGAAACCTTCAGGAATTCCGTTTCAGGGACAAGGCATACGGGTATGGCGGATATACAGTGTCGGCAGTGATCGACGGCAAAAAAACAGGGCGCAGACTGTGGCTGAACTCATTCAACAACATGTTCTCTCACAACATGATAAACAGGCTGTCATGCTCGTCCTGCGCATACTGCAATTATGACAGGCCGGGAGACATTACCATCGGCGACTTCTGGGGTCTCAAGAAATCGCATCCGGAGCTGTCCGACAGCAAGGGGGTCTCTCTTCTGATAGTGAATACGGAAAGAGGAGAGAGACTGATCAGAGATGCCGCCGGACTCGATCTCACAGAGGTAAAAAAGGAAGAGACGGTACAGAACTCGCTGCGCAAAGCTTCCGCCGCCTCGGGCTACAGGCATCAGGCAATGAAAACCATTCTGGACGGCAACTATAAAAAAGCGGCAGGGAAGTACGGCGAGAATAATATCAAAGGGCTGGTAAAAGAACAGATAAGAAGAACGTTAATGCACAAATAAACAGAAGAGAAGCCGAGCGGACATGGACCCGAAAAGAATCATACGCAAAGCGATCGGGGCAAGAGAAAAAGAAAACGTCGAAGATGCTTTGCTCCGGAAAAAAACCGCGATCGAAAAACACATTTATAAAACCGGATACTCCACAGAGATGCTCCGGGATCTGATCAGATCCTGCGGGATATCAGATGGGGATATCGTTATGGTGCACTGTTCATTCGGAGGATTTGATAGAGATGCTCAGGAGCATCGTGGGAGAAAAAGGGACTGTTCTGATGCCGGGTTACGGGCCGGACCGGCTTATTTTTGATGTACAGAAAACGCCGTCTGCGGCAGGGGTCCTTTCGGAGGTGTTCAGAAAGCAGGACGGCGTTTACCGGAGCCGCTGCACTCACTTTTCCGTTTCGGGAATCGGAAAAGACGCCGAAGAGCTTTTGTCGGATCATGTAAACAGCCGCTACGGATTCGACGAGCACTCGCCGCTCGCAAAACTCAGCGGCTGTCCGAACGGAAAGATCCTCTTTCTCGGACTGGGCTCAAGACCGACGAAGATATCGATATTCCACTGCGCCGGAGCTTACCTGCGGGATTCCGATGACAAGCTGAAGAGGCTGTTGAGCAAAGAGTATGAAAGCGAGCTGATCGATGAGGGGGCTCATTACACGAAGAGCATGTACATACGGCAGCCGGGACACGGAAATGACAAGGCCTCGTTCAGGAGGATATTCGACAGCCTGAACAAAAAGAAAGTAAAAAAAATATCCAATCTTGACGTTGTAGTGATCGACGCGGCCGAAGCCTTCGGGCAGGCTGTGGATTTTGCGCGCAGGGGGATATACTGCTACAAGAGCATGGACCGCATATGATCCGGTTCCATGAGAAATGAAGACGGAGATCAGGGACAGACCGGATGGGAAAGACTGATAAGAACATAATAAAAACGATGGCCTCGGTTTCGGGTATCGTCATTCTGGCAAAGATACTCGGATTCGTAAAGCAGATGGTCACGGCAAACGCTTTCGGCGCAACTATCCAGACAGACCTCATTTCCATTTCCGAAGGACTGATCACGAACATCGATTACCTGCTGATACAGACGCTGTCCACGGCGTTCGTTCCTACCTACATATATCTGAACACGAGCAACCCCGAAAGCAGCAGAAAATTCGTATCAAATGTAATAAAAGTATTCCTGCTTGTGACCACGGTGATAGCAGGAGTTGTTTTTGCGGCGAGCCCGCTGATAGCGAAGATACTGGCGCCTTCGTACCCGGCAGAGCTGACGGCCAGGCTGGCGGTGTATATCAGGATATTCGCGCCTGCGATCATCATACTGATAGAACTCGCGGTGTTCAATTCACTGCTCAAGGCAAATGAGAGCTTTGTGCCGGGAGAACTGGTAGGGGTCAATCAGAGCGTGATAGTCATAGCGCTGGTGCTTCTTGTCGGCAGCAGACTGGGTCCGGACACTATAGTGCTGGGCTTTTATGTATATGCTGTCTATAACCTCTGTTTTCTGATGGTCCTCTCGCGCAGATACTGGGGCATAGAGAGGGGAAATCCGTTCAGGGACCCGAACATCATCACAATGCTGAAAATGATGGGGCCTCTTCTTCTCGGCTATTCCGTCATATTCGTAAACCAGCAGGTCGATAAAATGATCGTATCAGGTTTAGGAGCGGGAACGATCACGGCGATGGGATACGCATCGGTGCTGTCCAATTTCGTCTGCACATTCATCGGCAGCATCTGCGGCGTCCTGTTCACATATATAACAAAGAACATCGCCGAAAACAGGGATGAGGCCGCGGCGAATCTGGCAGTGAGCTCGCTGGTACAGATATCGACCCTGTTGCTGCCGATCAGCATCCTTACCATGATGAACTCGCATGACATAGTCACCATAGTCTTTGCCAGGGGCGAATTCGGCGCGGATGCGGTGAGACGCTGCTCTCTTGCCCTGACAGGATACGGTCTCATCTTCATTCCTTATGCGATGAGAGAGATTTTCAGCAGGTTCCAGTACGCGTACGGCGACGACTCAAAGCGCCCGATGATAAACAGCACGGTATCCATAGTCCTGAATATCATTCTCAGCATCATGCTCAGCATGTGGCTGGGCGTGCTGGGCGTAACACTCGCAACGAGCATTTCGGTTTTCGTGTGCGGAGCGCTGAACATATATACTTCAACAAAAAAGAATCCCGGCATCGGGATCCGCAAAGTCCTGCACAGCATGCCACAGTGGCTGGCAGGGACGGCGATATGCGTATTTGTATCTGTTGCGGGACAGCGGCTTCTGGCAGACGAACACGCAATAGTGCGCTTCGCTGCCATAAGCGCTGCCGCAATGCTTCTTTTCTATGCTGTGAACTTCCGGACGGTAAAGTCCCTTCTGAAGACCGCGGTCCGCAGATAGCAAAGGGCCGTCAAAAATCTTCAAGATAGATCGTGCCGAGAGGCGAGATCTCATAGCCGTTCGCGACTATCATCATGCTGCGGAGGTTCTCGACACTGGTCCTGCTGCTGAGAACGTAAGCGGCGTGTCCGGCTGAGGCCATCAGGGACTCAGCCGCTGTATCGGTATCCACCAGCTCGATGCTTAGGGAGCTGCCTTCTGTTATTCTTTTGATCAGATCATCAAAGCGGCTGTCAACGCCTGAAAGCAGCAGGGTCAGCCTGTCAGTGCCTCTGTGCGCGCAGACGGCTTCTATCGCCGAAGACAGAGCGCGCAGCTGCTTATCCGTATCGAGCTTATCCCTGTAGAACCACCGGACCACTGCCCTGCTTGCAAACAGAGCGGACAGTCCGCGGTGATCTTTGATACTGTATAGCTCGCCGAGCAGTCTCACTCCGGTATACCTCTGAGCGGATGCCGCGGACGAGACTTCTTTTCTGTGTACGATCATGGCGCACCAGACTACTGCATAGAGGAAGGCTCCGAGAATGAATCCGAAAAGGACGTATTTTATGCTGAAGCGCGGTTTTTCGATCTCTGTATCTGGTTCGCTGCTGTTCAGTTGCTCATCGGCGACGCTTCTCTCCGCAAGGACAGCCTCCAGAGCTTTCTGCTGATCCGGTGAAAGGGCAGACTTTGTATTTTTAAGACTGGCGCTGACGTTGTTGATCGAATTCATGATGCTGCTTTTTCTATCGACCGCATATGAATTGAATACATGAGCATCTTCTGTTTTATAATTGCAGATACTGTGACTGCCTACCCGGCTGTCAATGGAAGAATGCAGCTCTTTTGCGGTGGAATCGACAAGCGCTGTCACGGCTTCCGCGTCGGAATCCTCAGGCAGCACGATCTTTACAGGGAAGAGCACTGTGCCCGCAGCTGTGTATTCGGGGTCTTCGGCGATATATTTGTTGTTGACGAGTTCGTAGATATACCCGAGCTCCTTGCCGGGAGCTATCTCGTCGCGCAGACTGCCCATGAAGCTGTCATCGCGAAGCCCGGCGTCGTAGGCGTCGACCAGGGCTTTCATGTCAGCGCCGCTGTCGCTGCTGATCAGATAGTACATGGTCAGAGTTCTCTGATTCGCAGGGTTTTCGTTCAATAGTATGGAATTGTTGATGTAGTCCTGTTGCTCTGCGATGAACTCCTGCTGCTCGGCAACCAGCAGCACAGCTTTTCTGTCTGTGGCAGAAAGAGGCTCAAGCGCAGCCTCTATGCGTTCTTCGGAGGTCTTTAAAGAAGCTTCTTCTGCTGCGGCCCTATCTGCAAGGGCAGCATCGTATGCGGCTTTATCCTTTGAATACATGGCAGAAGGGATTAATAGTCCTGTTAGAATGCATACAAGCAGAACCGCTTTCCATTGCATCAGAAATTTCCGGAAAAGGTCTTTGAGGTCTATTTCAAATTCTTTTATGGGGTTATAGTTGTTGTCCATCAGATCAGGCCTCCTTGATGCTTTTCGTAAACTATACGATTTGATTTACAAGCCTGTATTACAGTATATTATAAAGAAGCCGTTTTGAAAAGAAAGGAGAGCAAATGCACAGATACATCATGAATGTATATACATTTCTGATCAGATGCATGGGAGGCCTTTCGGCTCATATCGGACAAAAAACAAAGCATACGGTGATCTGCCTTGTGGTGGCGGTCTTATCCGCGCTGGGACTGATAAGGCCGCTGAAGTATTCGCTGAGGGTCACTTTTTTTAATTACAACGACATGGTGTTTACCGTTACAGGAGTAATCGCCCTGCTTGCGCTGATGATCGTGACCGCTGACAAAGACGCCGATCTCAGAAAGACCGCTTATAACAGACCGTGCGTGTACGGCTGGCTGCTGTGCTTCATAATGATATTCGCGACGTCTTTCATAAATCCGGTGAGCGGAGAGTACCGCATATGGGCCGTTGTGAGCCTGCTCATATCTCTTCCGTCTGTCATGATATGGGCCGCGCGTGATGATTACGGGCAGTACTGCGATCTAATCGCAAAGGTCATGACAGCGGCGGCCTGCATCTTCGTGATCCTTAACCTGATAGTTGTTCCCTTCCTGAGGCCGGACGAAACACCCATCTATACCGGGCTGATGGATAACCCGAACGGAAACGGGATGGTAGTCATAGGACTGTACGCGGCAAGCCTCTTTCTTCTGCTGACAGATGACAGGGCTCTTCTTCCGTGCTCGCTTGTGATGAGCTTCTGCATCGCGCTGGCTTATGTCAGCGAGTGCAGGACTGCAGAGCTCGCGATCCTGCTGGAATCGCTTCTGGGTGCGGGCTATTGCATAAGGTCGGCCGGTCGGGAGGGAAAGACAGCGGATGTAAGAAAAATAATACTGACATGCGCAGCGATCATCGTGATAGCGCTGGCGGCGTCGTTCGTCCTGAGAGAGATCGGGAAGACCGACCTCAACGCCTACGCCGAAGACAACTATAAATTCATTACATCCGATGAAGACGTGCCTGAATGCCTGAAGACACTTGACCTGATGACGGCCAGAAGGGTAAGCATATGGAGGGCTTTCATATGTGAGTCGACACTCTGGGGCAACGGCACCCCGGAGGAGCCTCTGATCAAAACCTTTGAAGCATCGGTCTATGCGCATAACAACGCCATCGAGATACTGTACACTTCGGGTGTGCTCGCTTTTGCCGGATATGTGATCTTCCTGATGTCCGGTATAGTCTTCGTGATCCGCTGCATGCTCGGAAGATACGGCTATAAAAAGGAGCATCTTCTGGTGATGCTGGCCTTCACCGGCTATTTTACCGAGGCGATGATGGAGGTGCTCATGTATCCGGTGAGCCACATGCCCGCCATACTGCTCAACCTGTGCATGATGCCGATATTCATAAAACATCCGCGCTGCTCCGCAACTGACAGAAAGAAATTATCCGGACGCGGTAAATTGTCAGCGCATATGTGATAAACTGAACAGAAGGGTGAAGGGCAGAAGGATTCTTTAAAACAGGGAGG
>CADBFL010000190.1 GCA_902793875.1 uncultured Eubacteriales bacterium
GGAGCGCACGGGCAGGGATGTCAAGCTCGTGGTCCTGTCGTATCTGCAGCGCGGCGGTTCGCCTACGTTCCGCGACCGCATGCTCGCGACCATGTGCGGTGCCAGAGCGATAGACCTGATAATGCAGGGCGCGAAGAACAGAGCGGTAGGAACCAGAAACGGCGAGATCTTCGACATGGATATCGCCGAGGCTCTTCAGGCATCGAGGACAGTCGACCTCGACCTCTACAAGGGCGTAGATATCCTCAGTATGTAGATAGAGTTATTGCTATGTAGATAGAGTTATTGCTGCTGTTTGTGTATCAAACGCCGGATCCCGGTCACTCATACACAAAAATGCAGCAATACGGACATATACAAGTTCATGAACGGCCGGTTTTGTGTATAGATCATACAGGATTTGAAAATGATACACAGTATTATGAGAAAAGCTGTGTATCATTTTTTATGATCGATACACCGATACACAAATCGGAAGATCAAAACTACGTTTTCATGTACGGGATCAACAAAAATGTGTATGATCAGCAGTGATCTGCCGGTTCATACACAATTGATACATAATCGATATGTTCCTTTGCCCGGGCTGTTTTTTAATCCGGGATCTTTACGTTCAGGACCGATGCCGCGAATGAAACGAATTCCTTTACGGCAGGGGCCGCGGTCTCGAGGTTCGGGACCGTGATGCCTATCTCTATCTCGCTCGGAGGATCGAGAGGCAGTATCACGGTGCCTGTCTGCCAGTAGCGCGTGATGCCCTCGTTCATGATCCCTATGCCCAGACCCTTCTCGACCATGTTGATGGCCGTGAAGTTCTCGAGTGTGGTCAGGCGTATGTTCGGCACGATGCCGTGCTCCTTCATCAGCGCCCTGACATCCGCATCGTCGCCCTCGCTCGGCATGATGAGGTTCTCCTTGCGGCAGTTCTTTATCGGATATGCATCCCTGCCAGCGTCGGGATGGTCTTTCGGCAGCACCGCCACCATGCGGTCCTTGGCAAAAGGTATCCATGTGTATGACTGGTTGGAAAGACGCGTCGAGAACGACAGATCGGCCTTTCCGGCGGAGACCATTTTTTCTATACGGTTCTTTGTGCCTTCCTCGATCTGGATATTGATCGAAGGATGCATGTCCGTGAAATCCTTTATGATGGCCGGCAGTGTGTGGGCCGCGGTGCTCGCGTATGTCGCGATCATTACATTTCCCTTGTACATGCCGCTCAGCTCGGTGGCTGCCTGGTAGATCGCGGTCTCCTTGTCGATGTATTCCTGGATGAGAGGGTAGATGTATTCTCCCTGCCTTGTAGGGACCACGCCGTTGCTTTTGCGGACAAGAAGCGCAAATCCGAACTCAGCCTCCATCGCGGATACCAGCTGGCTGATGCCTGACGGAGTATAGCCCATTATACGGCCTGCTGCGGTGAAGCTACCTTCATCCACGGATGTCACAAAGGCCTTGCATTTGAGTATATCCATTTTATCCTCACAGTCTCATGTTTTTCAAAAAGAATACCGGTGAGGCATATGTCCCACCGGTATTTTCTTTTTCAGTATTCGTCCTGCATCTCGCAAAGGAGAGGTCCTTAGAATGCCTCGTTTCAGTATTCGTCCTGCATCTCGCAAAGGAGAGGTCCTTAGAATGCCTCGCCCTTCTTGATAGCATCGTGCAGGAAGAGGAAGGATGTGATGTAGCAGACGCATACAACTACGAATGTAAGAGTCTTGAGATCGAGGCTCTTAACGATGAAGTAAGCGAGGCATACACCGACAGCTCCGCCGATAGCCTGTGTCCAGCATGCAACAGGGTCATAACGTCCCTCAGCGATGAACTTAGGACCATTACCGAATGCCATCAGGTAAGCGCAGGATCCCATCATAGCAGGGAATGCGCAGCCTGTGTCGAGTCCGAGCAGTACGCAGAGAGCCATGCAAGGAGCATAGAGACCAACGCCGATGGACATGAGTCCGCCGAGGATGAAATTGACAACGATAGCGATGATCAGCTTGATTCCTCTGAGTCCCATAGCTGTTCCGATCTCACCGAACGGACCAACGCCGAGAACCTTGCAGAGCATGACTGTAGCGAGGATGAACATAGCTACGAACATGGCGTATCTTACTTTCCTACGGTTGAACTTCGATACAACGCCGGCAGCGAGGTAAGCGCCTGCGATGGAAGCGACGATCATGGATACGAGTGTGAGAAGATCCATGTCTACGAATCCGAAGAAGAGGAACGCCTCTACGCATACAGGAACTGTGTCGCCTACGTTCAGAGTGCCCGGGATGTTGACGTCGTCTACCGACTTTGTCAGCTTGAATGCTGTTGTCGACGGAGCGAAGGAACCGATTCCCAGTGTGTCGAAGAAGTTTCCTTGAAAGTCAGACCTGTAACAGGGTCTCTGTCAGGATTGGCAGCCATCTGCTTCTGCTTTCTGATCATGAGCACTACGCAGAGGATGAGACCAATAAGCGAAAGAGCTTTCAGTACGATCATAATATAACCTCCATGAAAATTAATAATGTAATAATGAGATAGTTTACTGCGGGAGCCGTCCTGAAAAAGGGCGCAATGCTTCCACAATTTGTATAATCAGATTATAGCACCTCTAAAAGCAAAGTCAATAAATATGTGACGGTTATGTGAAGAGTCCGTGTTAAGAAATTGTCGATAGAAATCGTTAAAACGGCTTTAACAGATACTATCGGCTGAGCCGGCCGCCGACAGAGCGAGGTTTTCAGCTGACAGACATATCGACGGGACTTTTGCGTTTGCACCGGATATATAGTACAATTCCGTGGAGCGGGCCCGGGACGGTTCCGCGCAAAGCACTGATCTCATATCTTCAATATATATAAGGAGGACCGGGATGAAACTCAATCCGGACAATGATATCTATCAGGGAGACCTTACCACGCTCAACAGGTATAAGCAGGCATGGTCTTCCGCCGAGGAATCCTCGGCCAGATACAGGATAGCCGCCTGGGCGGTGGTGGCCGTCGGATTCGTGTGCATAATCTACGCGTACACGAGAGTCAGGGGAGGCACGACCACGATGAGCCAGCTGCCTCTTCATCTCACGATCTGGGTCACGGCCCTGCTCGCGATCTTCGTGTCGAAGCGCGGCAAGAAGGTTTCGGAGCAGCCGTTCGCGGGTTTTCACATGGCGCATTTCGAGGCCGACGACGACACGGTATATTACCAGTTCCAGAAGGGCATGTCCCTGCGCACCTACTATATAAAGGATAAGGACATAAAGAAGATCTGGAGGGACGATGCGGCGGGCGTCCTGCTGATCGAGGGCGATGCGAAGCTCAACATACAGACGAGAAAGAACGAGACGGAAGAGGACGTCAGCGAGTTCTATGCGCTGGTGCCTTTCGACAAGTACGATCTCGACGACCTCCTCGCGCCGTATAAGAAAAAGGTAAAGAAGGCAGACGGCACGCTCCGCGACAAGTATTCGGAAGAGCATCTGTAAGAGGTGGGCGATGGCAAGGAATCCAAACAGGGAAGCCGGCAGAAGGCGGGCGGAGAACGAAGAGAACGTGAGACCTGACACCATAACCGTGTGCAGCGGCAAGTACGGAAGCTGCGAGCAGTACACGAGATGGCTTATAGACAGGACGGGCTGCGACGCCATACAGTTCGACAAGAGAAATCTCGGATACATATCGCTGTACAGGAACATAATCTGGGTCGGGCCGATAAAGGACGCCGAGATAAGGGGCGTCAACCTGATGTGGCAGAACCACCACAACTTCGGCCTCGAGGGCAAGAAGATCATCGTCTGCGGCGTGGGCCTCGGCGATCCCGCGAACGAGGATTACATGAACAAGGTGATGGCAAGAAGCGGCAGCAATCAGGGACTGAATTCCTGCTACATACTGCCGGGACGCATAGACCGCAGCAGGCTGAGGAGGCTCGACGGACCGCAGTTCGACAAGTTCCTCGTGGACGCGGCGCGCATATACGGCGAGGAGACGGCGGCTCTCATCAACGAAAGGGCCGCAGAAAATTACAACGGAGTCGACGCCTCGGCGCTCGATCCGGTCGTGGACGAGATCCTGGCGACAAGGCAGTAAATACAGCCGGGATATTGACCGGACAGTCAGATAATACCGGATATTTTCAGATAATAAGCGAAGGAGAACAAAGTGGAAAAGAAAGAAAACGCGGTACTCACCATAGTGGGAAAGAACGATATAGGCATACTTGCAAAAGCGGCGACGGCGGTGGCGGAAGCCAGGGGAAGCGTCGTGCAGGTATCGCAGATAGTCATGGATGACTTCTTTACGATGAACATGCTGATAGACGTCAGCGGGCTCGGATGCACGATCCATCAGCTCGAAGAAAACATCAAGGCAGAGCTTCCGAATGCAGAGGTGCACCTGATGCACGAGAACATCTTCACTTCGATGCACAGCATCTGAGCGGCGGACCGTCTGAACTGAAATGCTGAACGATCGAAGGAGATAATAATATGTTCAATACAAAAGATATCATGGAGACCGTCTCCATGATCAGAGACAATAATCTGGATATACGCACGACCACCATGGGCATCTCGCTGCTCGACTGCGCGGACACGGACGTAAACAGATCGTGCACGAAGATCTACGACAAGATATGCCGCTTTGCCGGCAGCCTGGTGGAGACTGCTGATTCGATAAGCGACAAATACGGCATACCTATCGTCAACAAAAGAGTGAGCGTGACACCGGTCGCGATGCTCGCCGGCATATCCGGGGGAGACCCTGTTCTTTACGCGAAGGCGCTCGACCGCGCCGCGCACGAGATCGGCGTCGATTTTATCGGCGGCTATTCGGCTCTGGTACAGAAGGGCTTCAGCGCCGGCGACAGAGAGCTGATCGACTCCATCCCGCGCGCGCTTGCGGAGACCGGACTTGTGTGCTCGTCCGTCAACATCGGCTCGACAAAAGCCGGGATCAACATGGATGCGGTGAAGCTCATGGGACAGAAGGTCAAAGAGGCTGCGGAACTGACGGCTGACGCGCAGTGCATAGGCGCGGCAAAGCTCGTGGTGTTCTGCAATGCCGTCGAAGACAACCCGTTCATGGCGGGAGCTTTCCACGGAGTCGGAGAAGCCGACCGCGTGCTGAGCGTGGGAGTCTCGGGCCCGGGAGTCGTGAGATCCGTTCTCGCGGGAATGCCTGACGACGCGCCTCTCGACGAGGTAGCCGAGGCCATCAAGAAGACCGCGTTCAAGATCACGAGAGTGGGCCAGCTGGTCGGATCGGAAGCCGCGGCTGCGCTGGATACGCCGTTCGGGATAGTGGATCTGTCGCTCGCGCCGACTCCTGCCATCGGGGACTCGGTGGCGCACATACTTGAAGAGATAGGACTTGAGCAGTGCGGCGCGCACGGAACGACAGCGGCTCTTGCCATGCTGAACGACGCGGTCAAAAAGGGCGGAGTCATGGCGTCTTCGAACGTCGGAGGGCTGTCGGGGGCGTTCATCCCTGTCAGCGAGGACGACGGGATGATAAGCGCAGCAAGAGAGGGGACGCTCTCGATCGAGAAGCTCGAGGCGATGACGGCCGTATGCTCGGTCGGTCTCGACATGGTGGTGATACCGGGGGATACGACTCCCGAAGTGATCTCGGCGATCATCGCGGACGAGGCGGCCATAGGCATGGTGAATTCCAAGACCACGGCGGTCAGAGTCATACCGGCTATCGGCCTTAAGGGAGGAGAGGAACTGAACTTCGGCGGGCTGCTCGGATACGGACCTGTGATGCCGCTCCGCAGCCAGTCGCCTGCGAAGATGATAAACAGGGGAGGGCGCATACCGGCGCCTCTGCAGAGCCTCAAAAACTGACGA
>CADBFL010000191.1 GCA_902793875.1 uncultured Eubacteriales bacterium
CTGATCCGGAAAGGGAAATGGGTATTCCCGTTCGCTCTCCTCTGAGCTCACGGGGTCTGCCAGCCGATCGCGCCGCTCTGCAGCTGTCCGGGCGGGTAAAGTAGACTCCGCCGGCCAGCGCTGGCGCTCCCGGGGCAGACTGGCAAGTTGAAAACTGGAGCGAAATGAGCGCCTGCCCCGAAAATGCACCATATACGGCAGGCCGGCAGTGCTAAAACTGGAGCGAAATGAGCGCCTGCCGCGAAAATGCACCAATTTCAGACTGAGCCAGGCGAGATAATTGGAGCGAAATGAGCGTCAGCCTCGAAAATGCACCAATTTCAGACTGAGCCAGACGAGATAATTGGAGCGAAATGAGCGCCTGCCGCGAAAATGCACCATATACGGCAGGCCGGCAACGCTAAAACTGGAGCGAAATGAGCGTCTGCTGCGAAAATGCACCAATTTCAGACTGAGCCAGGCGAGATAATTGGAGCGAAATGAGCGCTTGCCTCGAAAATGCACCAATCCGGCCCCGGCATGGAAGGGATAGATGGAGGTTTCAGAAGCAAACAGAGCAGCGGAGAGAAACAACAATAATTATGTGACGCAAACGGGATCAGAAAATTTTTTAAAAAGTATTTGACAAACAATATTATACAGCGTATAGTATTGCCAGATAAATAATATTACATGAGCTAAAGGAGGCGCATATGGCATTTAAAATCGAATCAAGCCTGCTCGACGCATGCGCCCTCGCCATACTACACAGGGGGGACACCTACGGATATGAGATCACGCAGGAGATGAAGAAGTCGATAACGGTTTCGGAATCCACGCTGTATCCGGTGCTGAGGAGACTCCAGCAGGAACAGCTCTGCATGACTTACGATCAGCCGTACCAGGGCAGGAACAGACGTTATTACAGGATCACTGAAAAGGGAGAAGCTCAGCTTCAGGATTACCTGAAGCAGTGGGACGATTACAGGAACGCGGTGCAGAGACTGCTGGACGGGCCTGAAGCCGCAAAGAAAGAGGCGGTAAAAGGATCCGCGAAAGAAGAACCAGAGAAAGAGCCCGCAAAAGGATCAGAAAAAGAAGCCTTAAAGGCAGGATCAAAAGCCGGAAAGGCCGGCCCGAAGACGGGCACAGGGAAGAAGGCTGACAGCAAAGAAGATAGGAAGGAAACAAAGGAAGCATCGGAAGAAGGGGGTGCAGCAGATGAATAGACAGGAATTCATACTGGCTTTGAGAGACGAACTCGCAAAACTGCCGCCTGAAGAGATAGTAGACGCGACGCAGTATTTCGAGGAGTGCTTTGACGAAGCCACGGACGGTCTCGACGAAGAGGCCAGGATCGCCGAAGAGGAACGTCTGGCGGCGGAATTCGGCAATCCGAAAAAGATAGCGTCGCAGATAAAGGCTGACTACGCGGCAAGGATACTCGACAACAACAGCACTGCCGCCGGAGAAAAACCGGGTACCAAGAAAAAACTGTCCGCGGTCTGGTGGATACTCATAGGGATATGCTCGGCGCCGATCGCCATACCGATCGTTATATGCGTATTCATGATGATACTCTGCGTGCTGTTTGTCATAATCGCCTGCCTCATCGCCGGCATCGCGGCTGTGGTGGCCGGGATCGCAGCATTCACGGATTCTGTAGCCGCAGGATTCATGACGGTAGGTATCGGACTCATGCTGGCGGCGGCTTCGGCAGCGGCGGTCTTCGGAGCCTTTCTCGGCATCAGAGAGATAGTCAGAGCCATCGCGCAGAGCATGAGAAAGAGAAACGAAGAGAAGAAGGCATCTGAGATCGAGATGGAGCTCGGACAGGATGAAGGAAAGACACCCGTGAATGGCGGCACTGTAGATGACGCGGCAAAGAACGGAACGGCCACGGGCGGCACTGTAAATGACGCCGGATCTGCAGAGCTTGGATCGGATGAGATAGAAGTGGAGGTGGAGTGACATGAAGGACATGAGTAAGACTGCAAAATTCTTCGTGATATGCGCGGTGGTGTTCACACTCGGCCTTGTGCTGACGATAGGCGGCTGCGCTGCCGGCGGAATAACCGGTATACAGGAAGCCGTGGACGGCAGGATCACGAATAACGGACCTGCTGAGACCGATATGATCGAAAGCGACTACGAGTTCAGCTCGGTAGAGGTATCGGGCGATGCGGACTTCGTGCTCGTCGGAAGCAAGTACTACGACGGGATCCTGGACGACAAGGATATCACCGGAGCCGAGGCGAAGTCCTGGACGACAAGGATATCACCGGAGCCGAGGCGAAGACCGGCAAAGTGATCGCCGTATACGAAAAGGGCAAGGCTGCGCCGGAGATAAAGAACGAGGACGGAAAACTCATAATAAATGCTGACACGGATAACGAAGTCCACTTCAACGAGCTGTTCGAGCCGACGGTCATCATCTTCTGCGACGATAAGGAGCTTGAGTCGGTGAGCGTAAAATCCAGTGCATGCGACCTGGAAATGAGGGGCGTGAGCTTCAGGACAGCGAACATCGAGATGAACGCCGGAGATGTAGAACTCAAAGACATCATCAGCGGAGGCCTCAGGATCGTATCCGATGCCGGAGATACTGAGATCTCCGGGGTGCTCAGGGGCATCACCGACGTGGACAGCGATGCAGGGTCGATAGAGATCAATGTATTCACGGGCATCAGGGGCTACACGATGGAGCTCCATGCGGATGCCGGCGACATAAAGGTCGGCGAGGACGAGATCGACGGAAACGATTTCAAACAGCAGGGCGGCGTTGACGTCATCAAAGTCAGAACAGACGCCGGCGACATAGAGATCGGAGAGATGATGGCTTGAATTATGGACAGAGCCGCACCCGCGGCTCTGTTTTTCTGTGACAGACGGGTGGTATAATGTTCCCGATGAACATAACGGCGTTGCCGTAATGTCGGGAACATTGATCTCCGTCGGCGGTGCTCCTCCGATAGAATTTCCCGATGAACATAACGGCGTTGCCGCATAGCAAAGAGGTATTATGTCTGAATTATTTTATCTTATATGTTTTCTCGCAGCCCTGCTGCTGAGCGGGATCTACATGTTCAACTGGCGAAAGAACTACGACGTCCATCTGACGCTGATCTTCGCGCTCGTGCCGATAGTAAATGCCGGATATCTGATGCTGTCTGAAGCCCGCACCGCGGAGGCTGCCGTCAACGCGTACAAGATAGTGTATATCGGAGGCTGCTATCTGCACCTGATAATAATGCTGGCTGTGTTCAGCCTGTGCGGGATCAGACTCGGCAAGTGGCTGCGCACGCTGTTCATGATCATCAGCTCCGTGGTGTACCTGTCGGTGATCACCATAGGGAAAAACGACCTGTTCTACAGATCGTATCACTTTGAGCAGACCGGAGGAGTCCACACTCTTGTCAAGGAATACGGCATCATGCACAGTGTGTTCTACATGCTGGTGATCGGCTACTTCGCGCTGAGCCTCGGAGCTCTGATCTATGCCTTCATCCGCAAGACCCAGGTGAGCCGTAAGATCCTGCTGATGCTCTTCCTTCCGGCCGCGGTCTGCGTGGGATGCTATCTCGCGGGGAAGTGGATGACCCCTCCGAAGGAGATAGTGCCCGCGGGATACGTATTCGCCCAGCTGTCATATCTGGCGATAGTCTACCGCATCAGCCTGTACGATGTGAGCGAGACCGCCATGGAATCGATCGCGGGCTCGAACAGCACTGGCTTCATTTCTTTCGACCTTGACCGGAATTACCTCGGCAGCGATGAGACGGCAAAGGAGATACTCCCGCAGCTGAACGATCTGACGGTGGATCTTCCTCTTTCGAAGAGCGAAGATATGGACAGGCTGATCACGCCGTGGCTCGACAGCTTTGACGCCGATCCGTCGGACCATGAAGGCAACAGGCATTTCTACGAAAAAGGCGACAGGATATACCTGTTCGATGTGCAGTACCTGCAGGGACGGAAGCGCGAGGTCGGTTACCAGCTGATCATCACCGACGATACCCTCGACCGCGCATACATAAAACTCATAAACGAATACAACAGCGACCTCGAGAAGCAGGTGGCCGAGAAGACCGCACACAGCAGGTGGCCGAGAAGACCGCACACATCGTCGGTATGCACGATAATCTCATACTGAGCATGGCGATGATGGTCGAAAGCCGCGACAACTCCACCGGAGGACATATCCGGAGGACGAGCGAGGGCGTGCGAATACTGATCGATGCGATGAAGAGGCTGCCGAAGGCGCCGGAGGGCTATTACCTTACGGACAGATTCTGCCGGAACCTTATCAAGGCGGCACCTATGCATGACCTCGGCAAGATCGCCGTAGACGACGAGATCCTTCGCAAGCCGGGCCGCTTCACGCCTGAGGAATTCGAGATAATGAAGACCCACGCGGCCGAGGGAGCGAGGATAGTGCACGAGATACTCAAGTCCACGGATGACTACGAGTTCCACCTGCTGGCCGAGAACGTCGCGCACTACCATCACGAGCGCTGGGACGGATCCGGATATCCGGACGGACTGAAGGGCCGGGAGATACCGCCTGAAGCCAGGATAATGGCGATAGCGGATGTCTATGACGCCCTCGTGAGCAAAAGAGTATACAAGGAGGAATTCTCCTTCGAAAAGGCTGACAGCATCATCATGGAAGGCATGGGGACACAGTTCGATCCCGCGCTCAGGGCCGCGTATGAAGCTGCGCGTCCGGGGCTCGAGGCATATTACTCCACGGAAAGAGAATAGGCGGAACAAAACGGAACAAAGACGCAACACTTCTTCGGATTTCATCCTCTTATAATACAGAAGGCTGTGATAAAATAGTAAAAAGCCTTCGGTAAGGAGGACAAGACAATGAAACTGAAAGGACTGCTCATACTTATGCTCTGTTCGATCCTCATGGCATCATGCGCGGCAAAACAGGACCCCGGACCGGCACCTGAACCGGCACCGGCGCCGGGAGGCGGCACTGAACTGACGGGCGATATACCGGAGGATTCGATCCTGTACTTTCAGAATGACGAGGGCGCGGCAAAGCTTATGAATGACATGAAAGAAGGCAGGATCCCTTCGGAATGCCACGCCATGTACGATGAGATGGGAGCAAGACCTGAAGTCGTGATGACGGATCCCGCGCAGGTCACGGAGGCATACAACAGGCTCTCGCAGATGACGATAGGCGGACCTACCGACTACAGCGTCACAGACTGTTATCACTACATATTCTTCAAGCTGCAGGACGGCACCAGCGTAGGCTGGCGCTTCGAGAGCGCGGAGTATCTCGTCTGGGGGCCTCAGAACTACGAGGTGACCAGTGCAGGAAGCATATGGACAATGGTCAGAGGACTGCAGGACCAGATGGGTGCAGGAGAATAGGAACACAAGGAGGCTTCGGATGAAGACTTTTTTCGACCAGACAGGGAGCATGGCTCTCGCGCATGCAGAGGTGCCGGACACATATGAGACCGGTGGCGAGCTGAACCGGAACCAGCAGAGCGCTGCTGTTCCGTTCACCTTCAACATACATGCTGTCAACAGGGAAAAAAGGATCGGCATGTTCATATTGTCTGAAGAGATGTTCTGCGAACCGCGGAGCCAGCTGGCGAAGCTCGGGGTGAACAACGACCCTGCAGTCATAAGGTCGTCTCTAAGGCCGTTCATCGAGCCGGGCGATTACCTGCTCGAGACAGCGCAGCAGATATTCGGGGCGCCTCTGACGCCGGTGGCCCAGACGGATCTGCCGAGCCGCAATACACAGAACAAAGAGGCCAATTACCAGAAAATGATGGATCTGGTGAACATCTACGTCAGCTTCGACAATCAGATGGGTACGCCGACGAAGGTAGGCAACACGATCTACAACGGAGTGCTTGCGAAATACGCGGGCAATAAGAACGGCACCGACTGCGTAGTGATGGCCGGGATGGACTACAAGGGCTACGAGTACTACACCAACATGAACATGGGCTCTCTGATGGGCGGTCTGGGCGGAATGCTCGGCGGGATGCTGGGCGGCATGCAGCAGCAGAACCAGGGAGCAAGAGACCCGCGCTTCGGACACGGCGATCCCTGCGACATGGTCTACTGGGGCTCGGAAGCCAGGTACGTGCTGGTCGCTCCCGCGGAATTCGAGGCTGAGGCGGCGAACGATTTCGTGAAGTTCATCGCCTCATATCAGCCTGACCCGGCGCTCATGCAGCAGTTCGATCAGCTGGTCATGCAGAGCGTGCAGCAGAACCAGCAGTACTCGATGCAGATGCAGGGCATGGCTCAGCAGAGCATGATGAGGACTCAGCAGATGCAGCAGCAGACGGCGCAGATGATCTCTCAGAACAGCCGCGACATATCTGCGGGCATCATGGATTCGTGGGACAAAAAGATGGCTTCTCAGACCAGGATGAGCAACAACTATTCGGAGGCCGTAAGGGGAGTCAACACATACCAGACGACAACAGGTCAGAACGTTGAGGTGAGCGTAGCAGCCGATCACGCGTACGAGAACCAGTACGGCGATGTGTACGGTGTAAGCGGGCCTGCTCCTGACGACGATATCCTCAGCAAGCTGAACTGGACGGAAATTAAACAGAAATAAAGCATAACACAAAGCAGGAAGGAACGAACGAAAGATGAAGAGGATCGGAGTACTGACAAGCGGCGGAGATGCGCCGGGCATGAATGCGGCAGTAAGGTCTATCACAAGATACGGCATATACCGCGAGATGGAAGTATACGGAATAAAGCGCGGCTATGAGGGCCTCATAGACGGAGAGGTCGAGAGGCTGTACAGGAGGTCTGTGGGCGACATACTGCAGCGCGGAGGTACCATCCTTCAGACTGCCAGGAGCAAGAGCTTCATGACCATGGAGGGAATGGAGAAGGCGTACAACGTGCTCAGGGAGCTCATGATCGAGAACCTCATCGTGATCGGCGGAGACGGCACTTTTACCGGAGCAAAGGAATTCTCGAAAAACTTCGGCGTCAACGTGATCGGCCTTCCGGGGACGATAGACAACGATCTGGCTTATACGGATGAGACGATAGGATTCGACACCGCTATAAACACCGTGCTTGAAGGCATCACGCGGATCAGGGACACGAGTTCGTCCCACGAGAGGACGACCATAATAGAAGTGATGGGCCGCCACTGCGGAGACATTGCCCTTTACTCGGGCCTCACCGGAGGAGCCGAGTCGGTGCTTCTTCCTGAGCTCGACAACGACATTGACGCGGTGTGCGAGAAGGTTATTTCAGGCGTAAGAGAGGGCAAGCTCCACGATATAATCATAAAGGCGGAGGGAGTTCCCGTCGATTCCCAGGAACTTGTGAAGATCGTGCAGGAGCGCACGGGCAGGGATGTCAAGCTCGTGGTCCTGTCGTATCTGCAGCGCGGCGGTTCGCCTACGTTCCGCGACCGCATGCTCGCGACCATGTGCGG
>CADBFL010000192.1 GCA_902793875.1 uncultured Eubacteriales bacterium
TCAGCGGCCGGAAGGATCTGCCGGCGGCTCCGCCTTCACTGCGCTGATCTTTGAATACAGCACCGGGATGCGCTCGCCGTCTATTTCTGCTTTTTTGAAGAACTCATCTATGTCCCGGTACCACCTGCCGCCGAAGCGGACGCTGACGCTTCCGTCGTCTTCGCGGAACGATTCGACTTCGTATCCTTTCCCTTTATATGTGAACGAGGCTTTGCACGGCTCCTTCATCAGCCGGTAGAGGTCATAGATATCCAGGGCGTCCATGTCAGGCTCAGTCAGTTCGCTAAGATCGTCCATGAGCCATTTCATCACGTTCATGTCGCCGAAGAACGGATTGTATTCGAGCTTCGATGTAAGGTATTCTCTGGCTTCTCTGAAAAGTTCTATGGCTTCTTCTTTGCGGCCCTGCTCTTTCCTGATCCGTGCAAGGCGGATGTAGATATCGTTCTTCTCATCCCAGCCATAGCCCTCGTTCACCAGGTCATACAGTTCTTCTATGAGCTCGCGGTACTTATCCGTGTCTTTCTCAACGAAGTACCCGTTTTTGTACATGTCCGCGACTTTCATTTTCGATCTGAGAAATCCGTTCGCCGCGGCCCTTGAATAGCAGCGGAATGCTTTCTCGTAGTCCTTCTCTCCGGTCCTGCCGTAGTACCAGATGTATCCCAGGCCTTCCGGGGCCCACGGATCGCCGTAGCTGTCGGCCATCTCGTAGTACTTGAGCGCCAGGTCGAAGTCCTTCTGCTCATAGTACCAGCCGCCGAGGCGGACCATGTACCTGGTGTCTTTCGTCTCTTCTATGATGTAATTGAAGGCTTCTGTCAGGAGGAACTCCTCGTCCGGCGTCATCACTGACTTAAGCTCGTATCTGTCTATTATGTCCTTTGCTTCTCTGATCGTCATTTTCCGTCTCCGGCCGGTGCGGGCTGCTGCATCAGATATTTCTCTGCTGTTTCGGCGGCGGTCCGGCACGCTCCTATGCACGGCCGCGTCCGGTAGTACTCCTCGGTCCTTTCGGCCGGCTCGGCCAGGTCCTCGCCCTTCTTCAGTCCGAGGAGTTCTCTGCAGATGATCGTGCCTTCTTTTCTTTCGAACTCCGCGCACATCTTCTGTATGAGCGCGTACAGCTCTTTCTTGCTCCCGAAGTCCGCGGGATCGGAATAGCCCTGAAGGTATCCTGCAAGCAGCGTCATGCCTGACACGGCTCCGCATACTTCTCTGAGTTTTCCGAAGCCGGCGCCGAACGGGCTTGCGATCCGCGCCGCCTCTTCGACCGTCAGCCCGGCTGCATCCGCGAACGCCGCGAATACCGACTGGCTGCAGTTATATCCCTGTCTGAACAGCTCTTCCGCTCTGTCTGCTCTGGTCATGATTCCTCCTGCCTACTTTTCCGGGAGCATCGAATTTACCGCATCGATGTAAAAGTCCTTATGGACCGTGTGTATCACGTGGTCGCTCGTGTCAGATTCGATCAGGCGGCAGTTGTCGCCAATGTACGAAACTGCGCGCTCCGCCTGTTCGCGCGATGCCGCGCACAGCAGAGTCCCGTCATCGGCCCTGTTTTCTTTCGCGTGGATATACAGGCACGGGACCTTTATGTCGCTCAGTATCTTCTCGTGGGTATGGCCGTGGTTCCAGCTGAGATCATAGAAGTGCTCGCCGTAGGCGAAATCGTATTTCTGCGCGTATTCGAATACATACCATATGGAATACGGGAGGAATCCGATCTTCACCGCTTCGCCCGGATGACTGTCATGATACTTCTGCGCGTAGTTCGCGAGCCCCGGCATGGCGTTCTTCATGAAGAGCTGCCCCCACAGGCAGTGCTCCAGGTAATAGGATTCCCAGCACTGCGACTTGTCCGACTGATCGTAGTCGTGCAGCGGCTTGTACGTGTCGAGGTAGGCAAAGCTCTCTTCCCAGCCCTCGCCTTCCGTAGAGAAGATCGGAGGGTCCTCGAGGACCGCGGCGGCTATGTTTTTGCCTCCGTAAGCCGCCACATAGGCCGCTGTTATCGCCCCGTTGGAGTGGCCCGCGGCGACGGTCGGCTCGCCTATGACTTCATCGATGAAGCGGATGATGTCATCTCCGTTCGTGTCGATGTAGTAGAGGTCTTCATCATGCGAAGACTCTCCGTGACCGTAGACATCTATCGAATAGATGTGCCAGTTCTTGCTCAGCTCCGGCATCACCAGTGCGTAGTCCTGCCATATGCTCATCTGACCGTGTATCAGGAGGAGCGGAGGTTTATCGTTTTCGACCTCGCCGTAATTTATGATCCTTCCGCCGGGAAGCTTATGCTGCTTTTCGACGGCGCCGGCCTCCTTCAGGCATTTCTCGTATTCGTCATACCAGTGCAGGTTGCGATGCCAGTAGGCGCCGAACGCGGCTCCGGCAAGCCCGATCACTGAGAACACAACTATTGCTGCCTTTCCTGCCTTTTTCATCTGTATGCTCCTCTCTGCCCCTTCCGGTCTCGTGTTGCTTTTTTGCGGCTCCGGTACCGTGTTGCTTTTTGCGGCTCCGGTCACAGTTTCACTTTTCTCCGGGCCAGTACTTCTCGACTTTTTCGCGGGCCTCATCGCTTCTGAAGCCGAACTCCTCGCGTAAGCCTTTTTCTATCTGCGCTTTGCTGACCTTTCTTGTCCTGTAGTTATCTACGTAGCTGCGCACATCGGTCTCACGCGCGTCAGAGTCTTCTGCTTCTCCGCCGCTCACCCGGCCGGATTCCTGCTGACCGAATTTCTTCTCTTCTGACATCTTCTCCATCTCTGTCCCCCTTAGTCGTTCTCATATTTTGCCGTTATGATCGCTTTCTGCTTTTCTGATTATACCACGATTCGCACTCCGGTCAGCACATTCCGGAGTCGGCTCAGGAATCGCGTTCTTTTTCGCCCCGGTCGTGTAGAAGCATCTGCGGCCTGAAACCGAACCCCGGCCGCAAGAGGGTTTCGTGCTGGATCATCCTCAGGTGGAGACAGTGTGACAGCGGACGGTTCTCTGTCTCTTCGCGGTCATGTGACATGTTGTGTGTATCGAATGCGAAAAGACTGCCTGCCATACACATTGTTGACGCCACGCGGTCAGCTGTGAGCTCAGGAACTTAATGTTTTGTGTATGGCCTGTACATATTCTCAAAACGATACACAAGTTTTTGCGAAAAGCTGTGTATCGTTTTCCGATATCGGCATGTCCATACACAAATCGGCAGATCCGAGGTCTTTTCTCAGGGCCGGAGCCGTCAAAAATGTGTATGAAACGCAAAGAACTGGCGATCCATACACAGCGGGTCTCATGTCTGTTACGTAACATGCCTGCTGCCTTTACACAAGGGGCCTCGCGTCTGCTGCACAACGGGCTCCCGGTCATTACAAAGCAAGGGTGCTGTTCTGCCCCGGGAGCGCCAGCGCTGGCCGACGGGGACTACTT
>CADBFL010000193.1 GCA_902793875.1 uncultured Eubacteriales bacterium
AGGTTCTACACTCTCGATGACGGACCGCGCACAGGGGGACTGTACATATCTTCCGATTCGATCAGCAGCGGCCGCATAGGAGATAAAGTATTCTTCGAGACTGAAAAGATAGACGGCAGGCCTTACATCTGCACCTACGATCTGGTATCGACGCCCGGAGACGGAAATCTCACTTATGCGGGCAGGATGAACCGCTTCTTTGTCAACAATGAGGGCATCGAATTCAGCGCGGGTATCATAGAGACCGCTGTTTCCAGGCAGGAGGGCATCGAGGCCTGCGCAATAGTACCGAAATACGACAAGAAGTCCTACGACACTGTCCCAGTACTGTACGTGCAGACAGACAGCGCGGGCGGCAGGGCGAAGAGGATCGTAAGAAACGCTCTTCTTCAGACGTTCGGCGATAAGGAGGACTTCGATCCGGGCAGGCTGCCTAAGGAGTGCGTCATAACGGACAGCATACCGTACAACGCAACAGGAAAGGTCGATGTGAATCTCATCACAAAGGGTTATGTCGGCGGAAAAGCATACACCGTCGAAGGCATCTGCAGAGACGGCAGGCTGACAGGAATAGAGTTCAAAGCAAAGCAGGAAGAAACTGAATACAGCTCACTGGGCTGCGATCAGTTCTTCGGATAAGAGAACGCGCCGGCTCTTCCATGATCCGGACGAAAAGGAAGAAGTAGCATAACTCAGTTACAAGAGAGGGTATACAGTCATGGAATATCAGAACAGCTGCAATGTGCGAAAAGAGTTCATACGCATCCTGATCGAACGCATACAGGGACAGAGGTTCAACCGGCAGAAAGGCGAGCAGCCTGAACCGGAAGTGAAAAGCCCGAAGGTAAAATACGAAGTCGAGGACATGCTGAACAATCCGTACATGAACAGGGACGAGGTCCCGCTTGCGATGGATATATTCAGACCTGTGGTGCCTGAGGATACCGAGCTGCCGGTCATAGTATACATACACGGCGGAGGGCTTGTTCTCGGCGACCGGAAGATGTCGAGATCCTACGGAAGGACGCTTGCAGGCAGGGGTTATCTCGTGTTCTCGATCGAGTACCGTCTGGCTCCGCGGGCAAACGCGTGCGAGCAGCTCGATGACGTATGCGCGGGCATGGACTATATAGGGCGCAGACTGGTGGACTTCAATGTGGACTTCACGAGGGTGTTCCTGACTGCCGAGAGCGCGGGAGCATATCTTGCCGTTTATGTAGCGGCAATGAAGAATTCGAAAAGGCTGCAGGAAGCTATAGGCTACGAGCCGACCAGGATGGTGTTCAAGGCGCTGGGGCTTCACTGCGGAATGTATTATACGGACAGATGCGATCCGATAGGCTGGCTGCTCGAAGACCAGTTTTTCGGGGATAAGATGGCGGATGAGAATTTCAGACAGTACCTCGATCCCGAGAACGACGAGATACTGAAGAATCTGCCGCCGGTATTCCTTACGACGAGCCGGGGAGACTTTCTCAACAACTACACGCTCATGTATCATGAGGCGCTTAAAAAAGCGGGGAGAGAATCTCATCTTGTCTACTACGGAGACAACAGTCTGACGCACGCATTCGCCGCTGCCATGACTTACAGGGCAGCCAGCATCGATGCGATCGACAAGATGGTCGACTTCTTTGAGCTGAAGGCAAAAGAGGCAAGGAAGGCGGCTAAGCGCCTGGCTGCAGAGAAGAAGAAGCTTGAGGCGATAAACGCCGGCATCGAAAACGGAAAGATAATCGAGCAGAAGAGCTGGAAGTTCATAAAGGAACTCAATTCGTACAGTCTTGATGCTCTGAACGCGACTGCGCTTACAGACGGCAAAAGAGAACTCACATACAGGCAGTTGTTCAAAAAGTGGGAGCATTACGCCGAAGTTTTCTCGGCGCTTGATATCACGGGAAAGAATCATTCCAGAGTCATGCTGAAGGGCACTCCTGCGATGGAAGTCATATGCGCGATGTACGGTCTGAACATGACAGGCGCAACGGTCTCGCTTATACGCGACCAGGCAGGCGATCCTGTAAAATTAAGGGATCTTGCCGAAAGAGAAAAGATCACGGACATCATCCTTCCGGATACCGGCCTTACCCGCAGACAGCTCAGCATGATAAAGAGAGAACAGAAGGAGCTCGGCATCAGGAACATCATCGTGATGCATGTTCCGCGCGTCGGATGGACAGAGCCGCGATGGGCGGAAGAAGAAAGCATGGAAAGGTATCTTGAGCTGAAGAAGATGCCGGGAGTGCTGTTCATGGATGACCTTCTCAGAAAGTATGAAGCGACTCCGATATCCTATTCGGATGAGCAGCCGGGGGACGCCTTCATAATCCATACCTCCGGGACCACGACAGGAAAGCGCAAGTCCGTACCGGTATCCGACAGGGGACTGAACGAAACGGCCAGAAGGATGCTTGCGGATCCTCAGTTCGCGTGGCTCAGGAACAATGTGTCGAGCTGCCTGTTCATGGAGCTTTCGATCGCATATGCGATGTACGACATGATGAATCTGCCGCTGGCTTTTGGAGGCAGGGTGACGGTGCTGCCGTTTGCTGTTGATGATGAGGTAAAGACAGCGGAAGCTCTGATGCACTACAGACCTAATATCGTATTCACTCTTCCGCCGTTCTTAAGAACGCTGTCGGAGATGCCAATGCGGCCGAACCTGTCGTTCATCGAACTGCTTTTCATAGGAGGCGGATATATATCGTCGGATGCCAAGAAGTCGTTCGATACGTATCTGGAGGAGTGCAAGGCAAAGGCAAAGTGCACCGTCGGCTACGGGAACTCCGAAGCGGGAGCAGCGGTCATACTGTCAAATCCTGACAGGGACGACGATTCGATCGGATATCCGCTTCCGGGAGTGAAAGTAAGGCTCTATGACGAAGAAAAGGAGGTCTTCCTCGATCCTGCGGACGGTCCCTGCAGAGGAGTGCTGCATATCTGTTCGCCGTCGATAAGCTGCGGACGGATCGGGAACGATGTGCTGTTCGAACTGACGGAGATAGACGGAGAGGAATATCTGAACACGTATGACCTTGTCGAAACAAGAGAAGACGGAGCCTATTACTTCGTCGGCAGGATGAATAAATTCTTTGTCAATAACAGCGGCGTGCGCTTTGATGCGGGACTTGTGGAAAGAGCGGTGGCGGCCCGGCCGGGGATCGAAGGCTGCGGTATAGCGCCGAGATTCAGCAGGACCATACGTGATACTGTTCCGTCCATGTATGTGCAGACTTCAGAAAAAGGCAGACGCGCGCGAGACATGGTCAGAGATGCTCTCACAGCAGCATATATAGACGATGATCTGTTTAAGGATACATATCTGCCGTTCGAGGTAACGATCACTGATGAGATACCGTATAACGACGGCGGCAAGGTAGATATCTACAGGATCACAACGGAAGG
>CADBFL010000194.1 GCA_902793875.1 uncultured Eubacteriales bacterium
CCGACTGCCATAAATCAGCAGAAATTCATGTTCTCGCTTGACGGCGATCAGCCGCATATAAAGGTAAGGGGACTGGGACCGCATACGAAAGTCGACCTCGGTATCGCGGCATATCACTTCGAAACAGCGAGCGGAAAGACGCCGAAGTACTGACATGCACGATATATGGAATCCGTGGCACGGATGTGTCAGGTGCAGTGAAGGCTGCGAAAACTGCTACATGTACTACCTCGACGACATGAGGGACAATGACGGCTCGGAGATATACCGCACTCTTAATGTCCGCTATCCCCTGTCCAGGGACAGGAAGGGGCGTTACAAGATACAGAGCGGCGAAAAGATCAGCGTCTGCATGACCTCGGACTTTTTCCTGAAAGAGGCGGATCAGTGGCGCGCCGAGGCGTGGGACATAATGCGGACCAGAAGCGATGTGATCTTCATCCTGGTCACCAAGAGGCCGGAGAGGATCGCCGAATGCCTGCCGCAGGACTGGGGAGACGGATGGGAAAACATCTTTCTCAACGTGACGGCCGAGAACCAGAAGCGGGCGGACGAGCGCATCCCGGTGCTCCTGGAACTGCCTTTCAGACACAAGGGGATATATGTCGCCCCGATACTCGGACCGGTGCGCATCGGGGAGTATCTCGACAGCGGACAGATCGAACAGGTCGTCTGCGGAGGAGAGAACTACGGCGGCAGAAGACCCTGCGATTTCGACTGGGTGAAGTCCCTGCGGGCCGAGTGCGAGGCAAGGGACATAACGTTCTGCTTCATGGAGACGGGCACGGTCTTCATAAAAGACGGGAAGCGGTATATCCTCAAGGGCAAGCGCCTCCAGACGAGCCAGGCTCTGAAGTCCGGCATGAACTACGAAGGAAAGCCGATGAAGTTCGAGCTCGTCGACAGCTGGGGGCTGCCGGTGCCGGAGGAGGATCTGTACGTGAAGCACTACTGCAGCAACTGCCGCGAATGCGCGATGAAGCTCATATGCAACGGCTGCAGCGACTGCGGAAAGTGCGGAGCAGAAAGGTGATGATCAGGAGATGTCCGGGTGAACGTCCTGTTTCGGCAGGGCGTTTTTGTATTGACAGGATATGGATAATCGGATATTGTTTTATCACGGTACACCGTGATATTGAATTCGGGATGTATCACGATGCACCGTGACAAAAGGGGGATAAGATGGATTGCAGTTATCTGCTCGAAAAAGAAAAAATGACGATGTATGAATGCTCAAAAAGGAGCGGCATACCTTATTCCACACTATCCGACATCATCAAGGGGAGGACCGCCGTAGAAAGAGTCAGCTCGGGCCATCTTAACGCGCTAGCTGAAACACTTGGACTCAGCATGGATGAACTGTACTCCCTTATGCATGTCCCTGAAAGGACAAGCTTTGAGACCTTTAAAAGCCAGGTGAGGCATGAAGTCAGACGGCTGGGTGATTCTGGCTTTATCAGTGAAACTGCCGAAGAGGACAAAGTCAGAAAATACTGGCGCTGGGAATGGTATCTCGAGGCCTTTTATCTGCTGGCCACACTGGATTATCTGTGCCGCGAAAACAACATGAAGACATTACAGGAATATGATGATCTGAGAGAATACAGGCTCCCGGAGCCGGTCTATCCGATGGATGTGAATGTCGCGGCAAAGATAGACAGGAAGTTCGATGTCCGGAAAAGTGCGCTGAAGGAGTCGATCCCCGAATTCAGACGGTTCAACATAGTTGAGAATGACATAAGAGATGTATATTGAGAAGCATAAGAAAATGCGAACAAAGCATTAAAGCTTGAGGACCTGAAAAGATGAATCTGATAATACACGATCTTGACAGCAGGGAATGGGCGAAGGCAGGCAGCGAATATGCGGGGTGGAACGTCGTGACGGACAACGGAGCGATGCACCCGTGCAGCGGCTGCTTTGCGTGCTGGAACCGAACGCCGGGCACCTGCGTCATCAAAGACGGCTACGAGAACATGGCGGGCCTCATACACGGGGCTGACGAAGTGGTCATCATGAGCAGATACACCTACGGCGGCTTCTCGGGCTCTGTCAAGAACGTCATCGACCGCTGCCTCGGCTATGTGCTGCCGCAGTTTGAGATCACCGGGGACGAGACCCATCACATGAGGCGATATGAAGAGGACAAGCCGTTCACTTTCATATTTTACGGCCGGGAGCTCACGGACGAAGAGAAGGCCGCTGCCGAAAGATACGTGCAGGCCGTCTGCACCAACTTCAGGAGCCATGTGAAGAGCGTTGAGTTCAGGACGGACATACAGTCTTCAGATGCAGAGGCGCCGAAAGCTGAACCTTCTCATGGCCCGGGATCAGCTGCGAAGAAACAGCCAAAGAACCCGGGGCACATGATCATCCTGAACGGCAGCATGCGAAACAAAGACGGCAACTCGGCCAGGCTTGCGGGCGTGCTCAGGACCAGACTGAGAGGAAGGATCGGAGCCAGTGCAGAGATCATCGATCTGAAAGACCGCATGAATGACATGCAGGCCCTTGCGGATGATCTGACTGCAGCGGATAAACTCATATTCTGCGTGCCTCTTTACGTGGACGGGCTGCCTTCGCAGGTCATAAGGCTGATGGAGATCATGGAGCCACGGCAGGCAGGACCACAGAAGATATACGTCCTCGCCAACATGGGGCTTTACGAGAGCAGCCAGCTGGTGAATCTTTTCAGCGCCGTGAAGCAGTGGTGCGAAAGATGTGGATTCGAATACTGCGGCGGCCTTGGCATAAGCGCGGGCGAACTGATCGGCGCTCTGATGAAGACGATGCCGTTCGGATGGGGCGCGACGAAGAAAGCCTCCATATCCATGACCGTGTTTGCAGAGGCGATACTGAAGGGCAGGGCTTCAGAAGACCTGTACGCGGAGCCTCACATGTTCCCGAGGTCGTGGTATATAAAGATAGCAAACTCCGGCTGGGACAGGATGGCGAAGCAGAACGGACTGAGTCCCGAAGATCTGTACCGCAAACCGGAGCCGGCCGAAGTACCTGCAGCGATAAGCTCTGCTGCCGGACCGGAAAAACCGGCTGAGGGCATCAGCGCATCAGCCGATCCAAAGACAGCCGATACCACCGCAGCGGCCGCAGCTGATCCGGAGCCTGCAGCGTCTGCGGGCATCGGTGCCGCGGCAGAAGCATACCTCGAGGGCATCAGGCCTGTATCCATTGACCACGCTGCAAGGTACGGCGAGATATACGCCGCGGCGTTCTCCGGCGAGCCGTGGAACGACCCCTGGGATCCGAAGGATGCCGAGACGCATGTCCGGGAGCTCCTCGAGTCAAAGCAGTCGTACGGCCTCGAATATGTCATGGACGGAAAGATCGCCGGGTTCATACTCGGAACATCGATGCTCTTCCATTACGGCAGGGTGTTCGAGAT
>CADBFL010000195.1 GCA_902793875.1 uncultured Eubacteriales bacterium
GCTGCAGGCCTATTACAGAGAAAACAACTACAAGCCGACGGACTCTCTCAAGGGATCCATATCCCTGCTGCTTGAGATACCGTTCTTTATCGCGGCTTATCATTTCCTTTCGAATCTTGAAACTCTCAGAGGCGTCGGCTTCGGACCGGTCAGAGACCTCGGCGCGCCTGACGCCCTGCTGACCATAGGGGGAGTCACGCTGAATCTGCTTCCGATACTGATGACGCTCATCAACGTGATCTCGGCGGCCATCTACATGAAGGGATTCCCGCTCAAGAGCAAGATACAGATGTACGGCATAGCGGCTATATTCCTGGTGTTCCTGTACAACTCGCCGGCAGGTCTCGTATTCTACTGGACCCTGAACAATCTGTTTTCGCTCATAAAGAACATCTTCTACAAGCTGCCTGACCCGGCAAAGGTGCTTAAAATACTGGCCTCGGTCACAGGCGCCGTGCTGCTGATCCTTGTGATCTTCGTGCATCCGATGCCTTCGATGAGGACGTAGATCATAGTTATAGCAGGACTTCTGTGCCTGCAGATCCCTCTGCTCAGGGGAGACAGAAAGATAAACATAAAGCTTGTGGACGAAAAGGATGCGGCGTCGGTCTTTTATTTTTCGGCGGCCTTCATGACCATCCTTACAGGACTTCTCATACCATCGTCTGTGATAGGAGACTCCGCTGAGGAGTTCATAGATATCACGAGCTTCTACTCGCCTTACTGGTATATCGTGAGCGCCTTTGCCATCGCGCTCGGGACCTTCATGGTCTGGTTCACGATATTCTACAGGCTCGCGAGCAAAGAGGGAAAGCAGATATTCAGCCTGCTGATGGCGGTCATATCGATCGGAGCCGCCGCAGACTACATGCTGTTCGGCAAGGGCTACGGCAACCTGTCGAGCACCCTCATATACGATGTGACGCCTGAGATCGGCGGAAAAGCCATCCTGATAAACGCGGCGGCACTGGCCGCAGTCGCTGCTGCTTCTGCGGTCATCTTCTACAGAAAGATACCGGTGCTGAGAGCTCTGACTGCGGCGATGTGCATCGCTCTTGTCGTGATGTCCGGGATGAACATAATGAACATCAGCAGGACGCTGACAGCGGCGCAGCCTGTGATCGAGGCGGCGACGGCGGATGATCCGGAGATACGGCTCAGCAGGACCGCAAAAAACGTCGTCGTAATCATGATGGACAGACAGGTGGGGCATTACATACCGTTCATAATGCATGAAAAGCCTGAACTGAAAGAAAAGTTCTCCGGATTTACATACTATTCAAACAGTTTTTCATACGGGAATTGCACGATTGTGGGCAGCCCGGGACTGTACGGCGGCTACGAGTACATCCCGGCTGCGATGAACAGGCGCTCCGACATGAAGCTTGCAGACAAGCATAACGAGGCGCTCAAGGTCATGCCAAAGATGTTTTCCGACGCGGGCTATGATGTGACGGTCTTCGACCCGACCTACGCCGGATACACCATTATACCGGACCTTTCTATCTACAATGATATGCCGGAAGTGCATAAGAGCATCACCATGGGTAGATTCCCGCTGAGAGAGCTGTCTTTCGAAGCTTCGGTCGAGAACGAGAAGCAGTTGCGTTTGAGGAATTTCTTCATGTACAGCATCTTCAAAGTATCGCCGTGCGTGCTGCAGCCGACGGTATACTCTCATGGGTCATACAATGCCCAGGAAAAGAGCAGGAAACCGTGGCAGAAGGTAATCAGCGAGACAAAGGCTGAAGGAATGAACGACCCATTCCTGAGATCTTACGCCGTGCTCTGCCACCTGCCTGACATCACGAGGGTCAGCAAATCGGATAAAGGATCGTTCCTGATGATGAGCAATGATACGACGCATTCCTGGATGATGCTCCAGGAACCGGCCTTTGCTCCTGCCGAAAAGGTGGACAACAGCGGCATAGAATCCTACATGATCAGGAAGGACGATGAGGGCAACGAGCTTAAGCTCGACTATAACATGGATACGCTGATACATTATCAGATCAATGTCGCGGCGATGATAAAGCTGGGAGAGTGGCTGGACTATCTGAAGAAGAACGGCGTCTATGACAATACGCGAATAATAATAGTCTCCGACCACGGCAAAAACGTAAAAAACGCTGCACATGACAATATCATGCCGGTCGCGCACTTTGAAGACGAGGGAGGAGAGGACAGGCCGGTCAATACGGATTTCTTTGATAACGTCCTGCTTGTAAAGGACTTCAACGCGAAAGGCTTTAAGACGAACAGTGACCTCATATCCAATGCCGACACGCCGTACCTGGCGACAGAAGGGCTTATCAAAGATCCGCAGAATCCTTTCACGGGCAACAGCATCAGAACATTCAAAGAGCAGACCGGTGAGCCTGAGCTGATTTGCACCGGCGACTGGCAGACGGATACGAACAACGGCAACACATTCCTGCCGGCTGACTGGTATACCGTCCGCAGCAGCATATTCGAAAAAGATAACTGGAGATATCTTGGGAAGCACTGACAGGCACAATCCAAAACGGCTGGAGGATCTAATGAACAGGAAGACATTGATAACTTTATCTGGGATATGCTTTCTGGTTTTTGTATGGCTCTCTCCAATAGGGGAGGTGATACAGGAAAAACTATTAGGATTTGAAACGACTGAAATTGACAATCTGTGCGTTGATGATCAAGTTGATATGAAAGGAAAAATTGTAAACATTATTGACTCCGGCGAAGGGTCAGGTAGCGGTGTCGTTACATTGCTCGGTGACACCCTTATTGCGGCGGATGTCGGAAGTGCACTGATATCTGTTGACGGGAAACTCCATAAAATAAAAGTCGGGAAGGCAAAAATAAACATAATTGTAGTCATGGGGCAAAGCAATGCCGGAAATCACTTTAAAAACTCCACTTCAGATGTGACATGCCCTCCCGGTACGGCATACTGGTGGGGAGACAATAAAGGCACATCTGCGACTGAACCGGTACCTTATACCGGACCGTCACAGGGCTTTCATTCGCCGCTGCTGGCTGAGCTTTACGCACAAAGCGAAGCATCAGGAGACCCGGTCAAAAACGTAATGGTTTGGGAAGAAGGTATTACCAGCAAAAATGGAGAGTCCATCTCAGAATGGGCCGAAAGCGCGGCCGATACCAGTGGAACTGATGACGCAGTAACAATGCTTGAAAACTGTCTCGCTTATTATCAGGCAAACAGCGATAAATATGAGATTGTAAGCAGCGGGATATATTGGCTGCAGGGAGAATCGGACGAGGATACTGATCCCGCTTTATATATTGAGAGGTTTATGGCGATGTGGGACAGGCTAAAAGATGCCGGG
>CADBFL010000196.1 GCA_902793875.1 uncultured Eubacteriales bacterium
TGTCTCTGTCGGGAGGCCGTAGTCGAGATACGCGTTTTTGAATTCGGTCGTCCTCTTTCCGTCAGGCGAGATCGTGACTATGGTCGCTCCCCTCTGGAGCCCCGAGTATATGATGTCCTCGTAGGCCAGATTGTCTATCGAGTAGCAGTAAATCAGGTCCACGCCTTTGTAATTGACCCAGGCGTTGTTGACATGGTCGTGTCCGCAGTAGCAGGCCTCGAGCACGTTCATGCCGTCGGGACCGAGAGTCTCGAAGAACCTGTCGATGTCGGCGAGCGGCACGTCGGTATTCGCTATTCCTCCGTGCCAGATGCGGCTGTGAGTGTCTTCATCCACCAGCTCGTCCCAGACGCCGCTGATGTATTTCGTATCCTCCGTGTCCTCAAAGCCGTTCGCTTCAAGGTCCTCGTAGGCTATCCTGTATTCGCTGACAGGGATATGGAAGAACGCGACAGTCTTCGGACTTCCGAGGTCTTTGATGGCTTTTGCCGCCCATTCGACTTCCCCGTCCCTGATGATGTCGTAGTCCCAGTTGAGGACAGCCTGTATGGAGTCGTCAACATAGGCGTTGCTGTCGATCAGCAGGAGACATTTGGAGATGTCGCCCTTCGTATTCTTTACGAGTATGATCTGGTTCGTGACGGCCGGAAGCTCTGCTCCGTCAGTATAGTTCTGGTCGAATATGCAGTATTCGAACCTGTCCTGCATGTACAGCTGACCGAGCTTGTCCCTGTTCGTATATCCGAAGACCTCGGTGTCGTGGTTCCCGAATACAGTCGAGAAATACACCCCCTGCGATTCGAAGATCTCGATCACTCCGCGTCCGGCCATGCGGTTGTTGAGCGTGCCGCCCCCGTTGTAGACCGGTGCAGCATCTCTATGATCTCTTTGATGGCCTTGCGGTCCTCTTTGATGCTCGAGATGCCTCCTCCTATGTGAAGATCCGTGAGAACCATGATCCTGAGGTCCCTGTCAGTGGTGAAGGTGTAGTATCCGGTCTTTTCGTCGAGCTCCGGCACCACTCTGTCCACGCCGCTGTAATCCACCGGCTCAAAACTGCGTATGTAGCTTCTCGTGGCCATGTTGATCCCGTAGTTGACGGCGTTCGACAGAGCGAAGATAAACGCCGCAAACAGCACGACGGCCAGAGGTATCCTCCACCATCCCAGTTTTTTCAGAAACTTTCCTGCCGCGCCCGGTTCTTTGTCTTTTCTGTCCTTCCTGCTCATCACACAGTCCTTTCTTCCCTCTCAGCACCTGCTTCCGCTCTCTGTCAGAGTTCCACCGGCACAGGCTTTCTTATCTCTTCGGCGAGCGATTCCGGATGCTCAAGAAGATATTTTGCTATCCTGAGCGACTTCGCGTTGTAGAAGCCGTCGGATAGCCTCTCGTCGATCGTGAACGTGCAGTTTATCACGTCTCTTTCCTGCCATGTCCCGTCGTACATGAGCTTCTGCTCCCTGTGGAGCACGCCTATGGTGATCATGAACGAGCATGTGCCGTAATTGTTCAGATGATGATAGCACGAGTCCGCGCCGATCGATCCGAGATTGGCCAGAAGGACGGACGAGTAGTTCGGGTCGCCGTCTGTCAGAGCCTTCGGCATTATACCGTGATATTCGAGAACTCTGAGAGAGCCGAAGAAGACTTCAAGGACCGGCCTCGGAAGGCTCCCCACGAAGTCCATTAGCCTGTCGAGGTCGTTGGACTTCTCCCTGCGGACCTTCTCGACATCCCCGAGTATCATCTTCGAGATGGAATCCAGATCCATGTCAGGCTCGACCTTCAGGAACATCAGCGACTCATCCGCATCGTCCCTGAACTTCTGCTTCACCACGAACGAGAGCGTGATGTCCTTTCTCTCGTAGAATCTTCTTCCGGAGATGAACCAGTTGAGCTTCGGCCTGTGATATATCGTCCTGGCGACTGCGGTGCATATCGCGTGGAATATCTTCAGGTTCGTCCCTTCCTCTTCATTCCTCTCCTTCATGTACTTCACAAGGTCGGTGACGTCGAACTGCTCTGTCATCGACACCTCCGCCTCTGTCCTTTTAGGCATGATATACGGGAGTATGTTGTGGAATCCGTCAAGCCCCTTTACTCTGACCCCGTCTCTTCTCTTGTTTCTCATCTGTTCTCCCCGCTACAGCCCGAGCTTTGACTTCGCCTCATCGACAGCAAGCTTTGCTTCTTTTTTCATGTCATCGCCGTACAGAAGTCCGAGTATGGCAAAAGCCGTCGCCGTGCCGGCGAACGCGCCTATTCCTCTGGCTCTTTTGCGGCGCATTTCCTTCTTCATGAGTTTTTTCATCTTTCTGTCTGCTTTAGTCATTTCCGTTCTCCTTTTCTTCGATTCCCAGGATCTCCCTGAGATCTTCCGGCTCTATCTTTTCGAAAATAGGGATGCACCCCGCCTTTACCGCGTCCTTCAGGGCCTTTGCCGAGCGTATGGTCCACGACGCCTCCGTCGTGCCTCCCTTGTCAACTCTGCGCCTCAGGGCCCTGTTGTCCCTGTCCTTGAATTTGTATGAGATGAAATCCGGCTTTGTCAGGCGGTTCAGCGCCATGTTCGTCAGGAGCGGTATCTGGTAGAACGGCAGGCCTTCTTTCTTTTTGCGGAAGTCCTTTGCGAGCTGCCCCCTCATGAAATGCGGCCTGATCTTTTTCAGCTCCAGCAGTACCCTCGGATCGAAGCTCTGCAGGGCGAACGGCCCTGTGTAGCTGTCGAGCCTCTCGGCGACCGCCCTCGTGAGCGGTCCGTAATTGCCCCTGTTGACCTTGAGCTCTATCAGGAGCGGCAGGCCCGTTTCCTCGTACAGCTCGAGCACCTCATCGAATGTCGGTATAAGCTCGTCTGTGCCTTCGAGCCTGAGCTTCCTGAGATTCGTTATATCGTAGTCCTCTATTATCCCCTTCACTCCGGTCTCCCTCTCGAGCTCCTCGTCGTGAAAGATGACGAGCGATCCGTCCGCTATGAGATGGACGTCTATCTCAGTCGGGAGTCCGTATCTTATCGCGCGTCTGAAGGCCGCCATCGAGTTCTCGGGGATCTCCGGTTTGTCGTGGTAGCCCCTGTGCGCGTACATGTCTGCCAGTTTATTGTTTCTTTTATCCATTTCAGTCTTCTCTTGGTCTTCTGTTATTCTTCCATGTCCTCAAACGCTTCAAGTCCGTGCTTTACCTCAGGCGCGGCGTCTCCGTGCTTCACCATGGTCATGGTCGCGAAGCTCGCCAGCACGAAGAGCGCGGCGTAAGGGAAGAGCACCCTGTAGCTCACATTTCTCATCAGAAAGCCCGCGAGTATGGGCGTGACTACCTGGGCGGCCATCGACGCCGCGTAATAGTAGCCCGTGAACTTGCCGATGTCCGAGCCCTTGCACATCTCTACCACCATCGGCAGCGAATTGACGTTTATCGCAGCCCAGGCGAAGCCGATGAGCGCGAATACGACGAACATTATCGCGTTTATACTGTCGTACGAGGTCGTCAGGAAGTGGCAGGCCATGAAGCACGCCGCCAGTATCAGTATGCCGATCATAATGGTCCTTTTGCGTCCGACTTTATGCGCAAGGCTTCCGATAGGGATATAGGAGATGATGGCTCCTCCCGTCGCTATCAGAAGGCATGTCGATGCTCCGCCGAGGCCCTGGCCCATCACCTTGTCAACGTATGTCGTGAACCAGGTCGTTATGCCGTTGTAGCCGATGAACCATAAAGCGATCGACGCGAGAAGGAACGCCAGGCTCCTTTTTACCGCCGGAGGAAGCACCTGATTGCCCGAACCGTCGTCTTCGGCAAGGTTCCACTCAGGGTGCTCAGCCTCAAGTTTTCTGTTCTCTTCGACGAGCTTCGGCTCGTTTATGGTCAGCCTCATCACAAGGATGGATACCACCATGATGGCGGCGACTACGATGAAGAGAGGCTGGTAGTTGACATGCTCGAGGCCATGCACCTTCGAATTCGGGTACATCACCGCCGCCACCGCCAGGTAGATGATGCCTCCGACAGCTCCCATCAGATTGATGATGGCGTTTCCGCGCGAGCGCAGAGGCTTCGGCGTGACATC
>CADBFL010000197.1 GCA_902793875.1 uncultured Eubacteriales bacterium
GCCCTGAATGCGGAGCAGAGCACGACCGGGACGTGAATGCAGCGATCAACATCCTGGAAAAAGGTCTGGAGATGCTTGCATCTGCAGTATAACCGTCATAATCACTCAGTACCGTGGGTCGCACGGGAATTCAAGCCTGTGGAGAGATGGTAAGACGCTGAGTCTTCGGACAGGGCGCAGTTCTCTGAGAAGCAGGAATCCCCCACTTCTAAGCGTCAGCGTAAGTGGCGGGAGCGTTCAAGCCCAGCATGGTGATGTCGTCGAACTGCGGCGCATCGCTCACGAACTCGTCCACCCGCTTCTTGACATGCGGGAGCAGCTCTTCCGGATCAGCATCCGCTTTTTTTCAGCGCCCGGACCATCCGCTCCGTGCCGAAGAGTTCCCCGTCTGCGTTCGTCGCTTCCGGCACGCCGTCTGTATAGACAAAGAGACTGTCTCCCGGGCCGAGCGTGAATCCATGCTCTTCGAAACTCATCTCATCCATGGCAGCGAGCATCGGCGAGTGTCTGTAAACGGTAAGCTCCCATTCTCCGCCTGCGCGGCGTATCGCCGGATGCTCATGTCCGGCATTGGTAGCCAGGCCCTTTCCGCTGAAGATCTCGGCAGGGGTCCTTCCATGCTGAGCGGCATTCCTGATCAGCGTCCTGGCAATGACCATGAACAGAGCCGCAGGGACTCCCTTGCCGGATACATCCGCGATGACAAGCGCCAGATGATCGTCATCGACCAGGAAGAAGTCGTAGAAGTCTCCCCCGACCTCCCTGGCAGGCGTCATGCTCGCAAAGAGTTCAAATTCATCTCTGTCAGGGAACGGCCGGTGACCATCCGGAAGCATGTCCGCCTGGATGCGCGCCGCTACATCCAGCTCCGCCCCGATCCTCTTTTACTGCATTTTATCATACTTTTATTGTAAACCTTTAAGATCAATTGATCCATGCAAGGCCGGCATCATGAATCCTTACATAAGCCTCTTGTAAATATCAAGCATGCTCTCGATCTGATATTTGAGCAGCCATGCCGCATCGTTGTATTCCATCGTCTCCTTTATCACCCTCAGGAGCTCCGGATAGTATTCTTCGGTCTCTCTTATCTGCCTGAAGATCCGTTCGCGGCTGAGGCCGCCGGCCATGGTCGAAAGGTTGTGGCATCTGTCCATGCACTTCACCAGCACGGCCTTCGGGTTCTGCTTCATCTCTTCGTAGTAGGCCCGCATCACTTCGTCGCGGTTCTCGTCCGTGGTCTTCGCGTGGGTCACGAGCCTCACGATCTCCTTCACCTCGTCATCTACCGGAAGGTCGTCATACCCTATGCCCGGGCAGTCCTCGACCACGTCGTGCAGCAGGCAGGCCGCTATCACGGCATCGTCGTTTATGTCCATGGCAAGAGCATGGCAGGCAATGTTGTACGGGTGATAGATGTACGGAACGCTCGAGCGTTTTCTGTTGACGCCCTTATGGGCTTCCGTGGCAAAGTCGACCGCTTTCAGCGTGTTCGGCAGACCGAGGTTTCTGGCCGAAGTCTTGATGTAGGTCTTCATGTGCTCCCAGTTATATATGGCGTCCTTCATTTTGAAAGTGCCCGGCTTGTCTTCTATCAGCGATGAGACCGATACGTCCATGACCTCTGCAAGCTTTTTGACATTGCCGATCTCGGGCATGTACTCGTCTCTCTCCCAGGAGGATACCGCCTGGAATGTCACGCCGAGCTGTTCTGCAAGCTGCTCCTGCGTAAGCGATCTTTCTTCTCTGAGCATTTTGATATTCTTTCCGATGCTCATGCCTCGCCTCCTTTTCCGCCCGGCCGCGGGCTGTTTTGAACTGCATTTCCTTACATGCTTATGGTAACGCAGATATCCTAATAATTTTAGCGAGTGCGAATTGAACTTACAATATTTTATTCAAGCCGGACTTGAGTCGTAATATCTCCGGTATTTATTTTCGCTTCTTCGTTTCCACCGCTTCACTTCCGCCGCTTCGCTTCCGCCGCTTCGTTTCCGCCTTTCTGTTTTCAGGAAAAAAAAAGCTGCAGCCAGGTGATCAAAACACAGCCGGCGCGGCTTTGATATTTTACCGGTTATTTTGCTTTTGTGTATCGATCGCCGATTCCCGGTCAGTCATACACAAAAGCGCCGTCTCGCGGATGGATATGACCTCACGAGCAGGCTGTCTTGTGTATGGCTCCTGCATATTCCGAAAGTGATACACATGATTTCGTGAAAAGCTGTGTATCGTTTTCCGTAATCGATATGTCCATACACAAATTGCCGGATCTGAGGTCTGTTCTCAGGACCGGGACCGGCAAAAATGTGTATGAAAAGCAAAGAACGGACGATCCATACACAACGGGCCTGTGTTCAGTACGCAGTAAGCCCACAGCATTTGCACAACGGGCCTCGCATCTGCTGCGCAGCAAGCCCGCAGCCTTTGCACAATGGGCCCCGCATCTGCTGCATAGCAAGCCCATAGCCCTTACAAAACGAGTCTGCCTGTCTGCCCCGGGAGCGCCAGCGCTGTCGCCGGGCCCCTCACACAGCCCGGGCGGCAGCATTTATCGGAGGAGCTGTGCCGACGGAGATCAATGCTTCCGACTTTACGGCAACGCCGTGAGATCGGAAGGAAGCATTACAGAGCGGCGCGCGGCGCGACCGGCTGGCAGACACCGTGAGCTCAAAGGAGAGCGAACGGGAATGTACAGAAGATGTACAGAAGATGTATAGGAGATATATAGAGTATATACGGAGAGTGCATGGAGGATGTGCAGAGAATGCATGGAGAATATACGGATGGTGTAATATCTGCATCCGGTCGATGAATATTACACCGGGAAGCTCTTAACCCGGGGGTCTGAAAGGCGATCCGCGGCGTCCGGGTGGAAACTCATGACGCTGCAGAGACTTTTTACACCGTTTTTTGCGAATACGGTGTAATCCTGCACCCGTGGCCGCCGGGATTACACCCGAATGAACGAAAGCCGGGCTCAGATGGAGGGTCATACTGAAAATGGTGTAATAACAGAAAAGACGGCCGGCATATTACACCCGCGCCGCCGTTAACATCATCTAACGGGGTCAGGCACCGTTAGGAAGGGCTAACCGTTCGTCCTCCCTTGGCCTCACGGTGTCTGCCTGCCGGTCAGCCTCGCCCTATAGCTGCTTTGTGCGGCTTGAGCAGAGGCCGCAGTCGCAGCGCGGGCTTTCCCGGGGCAGACCGGGTACAAAAATGATCCGCTGACCGTTCCGTCCTAAAGTATTATCAGCAGGTTGTTGAGTCCCATTGCCGGCATGTACCGCACCTCTTTCGCCATTCCGACAACGATACGTATGCCTGCGCCCTTAAGCGGGTCATTCGGGTGATTCAGTTTCAGCCATTTGACCGGATCGAATGGTCTGCCGTTGTCCCTGAACCTTATTATCTCCCGGTCATCGCTGTATATGACCCTTATATCGAGACTGCCGCGCTTCGCATCTGTGAATCCGTGTTCTATGGTATTGCACGCGATCTCTTCAATGAACAGCGCATACCTTTCGGCTGTTTTTAAGTCCGCTCCTCTGCTGAGACAGAACTCTCCGACCTGTTCCGATGCCTCCAGCGCCGCTTCTTTCGTATTCAGCGATGTCTCAAAGCTCTCTCCGGGAGCCGTGCCGAAGTCATCATCCAGAAGCAGCAGGTCCTCTGCCTTTACAGAGATCTTCCTGTTGATCAGCAGATGGACGGCGAAGCATGCGGCCAGCGTCAGCGCTCCGGCCGCTATGAACCCTGCCTCAAATCCCCGGATACCGTATGCGAGCCCGGGCAGGCATGACGCCGTCACAGGGAAGATGCAGTCGCGCAGGAGCGATACCAGATAGTTGAGCCCGAGTTTGTTCGTGCCCTGCCAGACACCGCTGAGAGAATATGTCCCGGATACGAGAAACAGCTGCAGGGCATACACTCGCATGAATCTTACCGCCTGCACGAGTATCTCAGGCGAGTCTGTTTTCAGGAACATGGCGGCGACCGGCTTCGCAAACACGATCGCCCCGGCCATGATGATCATCATCGATGCACAGGCCGTCTTCACGGATATGACGAGAGTCCGTGTCAGGCCGCTCCTGTCCTCTTCCCCGTAGAGCATGCTGCTGAGGACAGCTGTTGAAACGAGTACGGCGGCCAGCAGCGAGATGACGAGCGAAAAAGCCGAGTTGCAAACTGACATCGCCGCTACCGCGCTTCCTCCGGAAATGATAAGAAGCACTGTGTTGAACGCGAAGCCCCTCAGGGCCTGTCCTCCTACATTGATCAGATTGGGGAGGCCGCAGAGCAGCACATCCTTCAGGTCATCCGCCCTGAGTCCGCTGAAGGTAAAGTGGAGTATGCGGTCTTTTTTTGCAAAATGCGTCAGCAGATACAGCATCGCCAGCAGGCAGCTTCCTGCCGAGGCGAGAGCCATGCCGTACATGCCTCCGCGGACCGCAAGGACATTGACAAGATCAAGGACCACATCGCCGGCAAGGATCAGCGCCATCCCGCGTACAGCACGCTTCCTGTCATTGTCTATCGTCAGGACTCCGGAAAGGATCATGCTTATGCGCATGGGTATGAGACCGAAAGAATAACCCCGGAGATAGTCGGCCGTCATGGCCGCGGCGCTGTCTCCGGCTTTGCTTCCGAGCAGTGAAGCGATCGACGGCGCGGCAGCATAGAGCACCGCCCCCAGGACCATGAATACAGCTATGTTGGCATACATGACGATGCTGAATATCTGATCTATCCTTCGCGGCTCAGCCTTTCCCATGTACCGCGTGACCATGATGCTGAGCCCGGGGCCGATCATCATGCCGACAGTATTTATCAGAAGGACGACCGGCTGGACGAGCCCGGAAGCCACCAGCGCTTCATCCCCGAGGAAGTTTCCGGTGATCACTGAATCTATCAGAACGCATGCCACGCTAAGAGCCAGGCTTATCGTGTTTGTGATAAGCAGGCTGTTGAACATTTTTCTGATCAGAGTATCGCTGTGCCCCATGTACCGGTCACTCGCAGTGTTCTTCACGCCATTTTTCCAGCGCCGCGTCGCAGGCATCCCCCTCATACAGGATCTTATGCTCTGATGCTGAGAAATACGGCGTCAGCGTTCTCCTGTGCTGTTTGCTGAGTTCCTCATAGACGGAATGTGAGACCACGATCGTCTTGCGGCCTTCTCTGCCGGCCTCCTCACTGAAGTGACAGGCGGAGTTGACTGCATCCCCCATCCACAGGATATTTTCCACGCCGCTTCCCGGATTCCCGGCTTTTATCATCAGCACGCGTCCGTGATCCATGCCTATCCCGCCGGTTATCCGTGAGTATCCTTTCTTCTGAAGCTTGCTGCTCAGTATGTCAACAAGACTTTTCAGCCCGGCAGCAATGCCGAAGACGGAATCTATAACGGCTTTTTTCTGAATGTCGAAGATGCCGTAAACACAGTCCCCGTGGATGCATATCTCTTTGCAGATCGGCGATCCTCTCATTATGGCGACGCATTCGGATATGTAGCTTCTGTACATCTTTGCCAGGACCGGAGTCGTGTTCGCAGCCGTCAGCTTCGCAGATCCTACGATATCTATGAACAGCGCCGCAATATCGACATAGTATCCGTTCTCATAGTCAAGCTCCCTGCGCAAAGGCACATATTTCTTGTCCTCAAATCTGTCATCTCCGGCTGAAAGGATGGCGTCCATTCTTTCAGCGCTTTTATCGATATCGAAAGAAACGTTTTCTTTTACTTCCATGTTCTGTCCTCTGCTGATCCGCGTCCCTCATTCTTCGGTAAATATAACTTGCTGAGTATATACTCTTTCCCCCTGTCGGGCATTATGCGCAGCAGCTGCATCAGCGCCTTGTACTCAAG
>CADBFL010000198.1 GCA_902793875.1 uncultured Eubacteriales bacterium
CGCGTCAGAGGTGCTTTCATCTTCGTATGTGACATATTCCGCCGCCGCAAAGGCTTCCGAGCTCGGCGTGGATCCCGGGATCATCGCTCGCTACGGCGTCGTAAGCGCTGAAACGGCCGAAGCCATGGCAAAAGGCGCAAAAACCCGCTCAGGGGCGGATATCGCCGTTTCTGTGACAGGCTACGCAGGTCCTGACGCCGATGAAGGCCATGAGGCCGGCGAAGCCTTCATAGGATATGCCTTCGGCGACCTTACAGGCCATACGGAAATAAGGACATCCAGGAACGACAGAAAGTGGAACCGCAGATACATAATGCTGCGCATGCTCAGGGCTGTTTACCTCCTGATAAGATGAGATCCTGCGTCAGGATCTTAAAAGGTAAGGGGCGCGTCACAAAAGTCGGGGATTTATTGTCGGATATAGTGCTTTTTTTGTTCGACACGGCACAGCCTCCGGAAATATAATATTGACACGACATGTCAGAATAGTTAATATAAATGCGAACAAGCGTTCTATAATGCGATACGGGAGGAATTATGGCAGATAACATGAACAGCGCGGATCGCGCCGCGAAAGACAAAGCGCTGCAGCAGGCGCTCGATCAGATACAGAAACAATACGGCAAGGGAGCTATCATGAAGCTCGGCGAGTCCGGGCCGGTGACCAACATCGACGTCATATCGACAGGCTCTGTAAGCCTCGATTTCGCTACAGGCGTCGGCGGTTATCCGAAGGGCAGGATCATCGAGATCTACGGACCTGAGTCATCCGGAAAGACCACGCTGACGCTGCACGCGATCGCCGAGTGCCAGAAGAAAGGCGGACAGGCCGCTTTCATCGACGCAGAGCATGCCCTTGATCCGGTATACGCCAGAAATCTCGGCGTCAATGTGGATGAGCTTCTGGTTTCCCAGCCGGATACCGGCGAGCAGGCCCTTGAGATCTGCGAGATGCTCACAAGGAGCGGCGCCGTAGACATCATAGTCATCGACTCGGTTGCTGCTCTCGTGCCTAAGGCCGAGATACAGGGCGAGATGGGAGATTCCCACGTCGGACTGCAGGCAAGGCTCATGTCGCAGGCTCTTCGCAAGATCGCAGGAGCCATCAACAGATCCGGCACCTGCGTCATATTCATCAACCAGCTCAGAGAAAAGATCGGCATCATGTTCGGCAACCCCGAGACCACGACCGGCGGACGCGCTCTGAAGTTCTACGCATCCATGAGGATGGATGTCAGAAAGATAGACACCATCAAGAAGGGCGAAGAGGTCTTCGGCAACAGGACGAGAGTCAAGATCGTGAAGAACAAGGTCGCTCCTCCGTTCAAGAAGGCCGAGTTCGACATCATGTACGGCACGGGCATCTCGCTTTCGGGCGACATCCTGGACATGGCTTCGGATACAGGCATCATAGACAAGTCCGGCTCATGGTACAGCTATAACGGAGAAAGGATCGGGCAGGGAAGAGAGAACGTCAAGGAATACCTCGAGACAAATCCTGCCGTCCTCGAAGAGATCCGCGGCAAACTGATGGACCACCTCAGGGCATCCTCGCCTGGCGCTGCGCAGAACGACATAAAAGTCGATGCTGACGGCGTGGTCATCGAATAAGGTCCGCGTAAGATACGGGTAAAGATACTGAAAATAATCCTTGACCTCAGGCCTTCGCTGTGTTATTCTTTTACGCGGTCAACCGCTCGGAACGGGTATCAAAGCACAGCACCCGGAGTTCCGGCGAGTCTGGTTTAAGGAGGAATTATTAATCATGTATGCTATCATCAAAACAGGTGGCAAGCAGTACAGAGTACAGCAGGGCGACGAGCTCAGGATCGAGAAGCTCGAAGCTAAAGAAGGCGACAAGGTCGTGTTCGACGAGGTCGTTGCTGTAGGCGGAGACAAGCTTGTCGTAGGTACACCTTTTGTAGAGGGTTACGCTGTTACGGCTGAAGTCCTCGAGCAGGGCAAGGGCGACAAGATCGTCATCTACAAGTACAAGGCAAAGAAGGATTACAGACGCAAGAACGGACATAGACAGCCGTTCACGCGCGTAAAGATCACAGACATCGGCGGCGCCGGCAAGAAGGCTGCCAAAAAGGCCGACAAGGCGGAGAAGCCTGCTGCTGCAGAAAAACCTGCAAAGAAGGCAGAAAAGCCTGCAAAGAAGGAAACGAAGTCCGCTGCTCCTAAGGTCAGCGCTTCGATGAAGAAGGACGAGCTTTTGGCGGCAGCCAAAGAAATGGGGATCAAGGTAGACTCCAAGGCCACAAAGGCTGACATCATCGCTGCCATCGAGGCTAAGTAGTAGACAGGAGGAATCAGGATGTCAAGTAAAAAAGGAGTAGGAAGTTCCAAGAACGGCAGAGACTCCGAGGCGAAACGTCTTGGACTCAAGGTAGGCGCCGGTGAATACGTAAGTGCTGGATCCATTCTCATGAGACAGAGAGGCACGAAGTTCCATCCTGGCAACAATGTTGGCAAGGGCGGAGACGACACTCTCTTTGCGAAGATCGACGGAACAGTCAAGTTCGAAAGATACGACAAGAAGAGAAAGCAGATCAGCGTTTACAGCAAAGAAGCATAACGGAACTGGCTCCTGCGCAGGCAGGAGCCTTTTTTTAGAAAAATGTTTGTAGACAGAGCAGAGATAAGAATAATATCCGGAAACGGCGGGAACGGCGCGGTCACATTCAGGCGCGATCCCTACGTCCCGGACGGAGGTCCTGACGGCGGTGACGGAGGCAGCGGCGGCAGCGTTATTTTCGTTGCGGACAGAAACCTCAGAACGCTGATGGATCTCAAATACAAAAGAAAGTACCAGGCCGAGAACGGTCAGCCGGGAATGAAGAGAAACCGCTACGGCAAAAAAGGTCAGGACCTGTATATCAAAGTGCCTGTCGGCACCATGATAATAGACAAGGAGACCGGCCATCTGATGAAGGACCTCGTCGAGGACGGCGATTCAGTTGTCGCGGCCAGGGGCGGCAAAGGAGGCAAGGGCAACGTCCACTTCAAAAGCAGCACGCGCCAGGCTCCCAATTTTGCCGAAGCCGGCACTCCGGGCAGGGAGCGCGAAGTGATACTCGAACTCAAACTCATAGCGGACGTCGGACTTCTGGGGTTTCCAAACGTCGGAAAGTCCACGCTCCTTTCAGTATGCACGAATTCGAAGCCTAAGATCGCCGGTTACCACTTTACGACCATAGATCCGAATCTCGGAGTCGTTTATCTTCACGACACGAGTTTCGTCATGGCCGACATAGCCGGAATAATCGAGGGCGCTTCACAGGGAGCGGG
>CADBFL010000199.1 GCA_902793875.1 uncultured Eubacteriales bacterium
GTCAGCAAGGGCGTCATGCTCAGCCACAGGAACCTGTGCTCAGACGTGCTGATCGCGCAGTCGTACCTCGAGGTGGTCCCGGACGACGTGTTCTTCAGCGTTCTTCCGATCCATCATACATACGAGTGCACCTGCACCATGATCGAAGGGATCTTCATGGGAGCTTCGATGGCGTTCTGCAGGGGGCTGAAGTATATCACGAAAGACATGCAGATGGTGCACCCGACATTCCTGCTCGCGGTGCCTCTGATCTACGAGAAGTTCTACAACACCATACAGAAGACGCTGAAAAAGCAGGGCCAGGACAGGCTGGTGAATACTCTCTTCGCCGTGAACCACTACACGAGCAAGGTCGGTCTCAACGTCGCGAAGCCTATCGCCAAAAAGATCATGGCCCAGTTCGGCGGCAATATCGACATGTTCATCGCGGGCGGCGCGAGAGTGGACCCGAAGGTGCTCGCCTTCTTCCGCAGCATGGGCATACCGTGCCTGCAGGGCTACGGCCTGACGGAGACCTCGCCTATGGTCGCGCTGAACCCTGACCAGTGGAGATACATGAGAAACGAATCCGCCGGCAAGATATTCCAGTTCACCGAGTGCAAGATCGTCGACAGGGACGAGGACGGAAACGGCGAGATCTGCTTCCGCGGGCCGCAGGTCATGATGGGGAGGCGACAGCGGCGTGCATGGAGGACGGATGGTTCCACACCGGCGACGTCGGATATGTCGACGAGGACAATTACGTATACATCACGGGACGCAGGAAGAACGTCATCATCGCCGCTAACGGCAAGAACGTATTCCCCGAGGAGCTCGAGGAGAAGATCGCCAGGAGCCCGTACATCGAAGAATGCATGGTATGGGCCGTAGAAGACAAGGATGACAGTCTGGACAGGGGCATCTACGTCACGCTGAGACCTGACATGGAAAATGTAAAGGATGCCCTGGGCGACAGGGCGGGCGACGAAGGCGCCGTGAGAGCCCTCGTCAGCAGCGAGATAGACAAGCTGAACGCTCACTGGCCTGACTGGAAGAGAGTGAAGCACATAGTCATAAAGAAGAGCGAATTCAACAAGACGACCGGCATGAAGATAAGAAGGTTCGTCGAGGATAACAAGCTCGCCGACTGATACAGAAAAGGCGGATCAGGATGAATAAAAGACCACTGCTGATACTTGATCATGACGCGCTGCGCTTCAACATGAGCACAGTCGTCGGATGGTGCCGCGAAGCCGGCATCGATGTCGCGGGAGTCATCAAGGCGACGACCGGCATGGCGTCCGTTGCGCTCGATTACGAAAGATGCGGCGCGAAATGGATCGCCTCATCGAGACTCGAGCAGCTCGCGAGGGCAAAAAAAGCCGGCGTGAAACTCCCTCTCCTCATGATAAGGATACCGATGATCTCGGAGCTCGACGAGCTTGTGAGGATATGCGAATACAGCCTCGAGAGCGGGCAGGACACGCTGTACTCGCTCGATAAGGCGGCAGAGAAGGCGGGCGTGACTCACAATGTCATACTCATGGCCGACCTCGGGGACCTCAGAGAGGGGCTCATAGAAAAGACCGAACTGATCGATCTGGCAAAATACGTCGAGGACAGTCTTCACAGTCTGCACCTCGCCGGCATAGGCACGAACCTCGGATGCGTGGGTTCCGTGATACCGACTGAAGAGAAGATGCTGATGCTCTCGGACTGGGCGGAGGCCGTCGAGGAGGCGGTCGGAAGGCCTCTCGAGGTGGTATCGGGAGGAGCGACGTCGAGCCTGATGCCGCTTTTCGACAAGGTGATGCCGCCTAAGGTCAACATGCTGAGGATAGGCGCCATCGTATACTGCGGACCGAACGAGGATCTTCGCAGCTGCTACGGCAGAACGGAGGCCGATGAGCTCAGAGGAGACGTGTTCACGCTCGAAGCTGAGGTCGTGGAGGTCAACACCAAGCCGACCCATCCTATAGGGGAACTCGGAGTCAACGCTTTCGGCGAAAAGGCGACATACGTTGACAGAGGCGACAGAAAGCGCGCGATACTCGCTATAGGAAGAGCCGATTACGGAGACATCGGGGACATACTGCCGCAGCTCGAGGGCGCAGAGGTCACCATGGCCTCGGGAGATCACACCATACTCGACATCGAGGACTGCAAAGAGGACATAAAGGTCGGCGACACGGTAAGGTTCGCGCTGAAGTATTCGGCCATACTCAGGCTCACGGCAAGTGAGAATGTAACGATAGAAGAGAAGAACATATAAGAAAGGGATAAGGAAATGGCAGCACTCAAATCCAACGAAATGACAAGAGAAGGTTATGACAACCTTAACGCGGAACTCGAGCATCTTATCACCGTGGTCCGCAAGGAGAACGCTGAAAGGCTCAAGGAGGCCATCTCGCTCGGAGACATCAGCGAGAACGCGGAGTACGACGCGGCCAAGGACGCTCAGGCGGAGACCGAAGAAAGGATCTCGAACATAGAGGAGATCCTGCGCACGGCAGTGATCGTAGAGGAGACTGACGAGAGCGACGATTCCGTGCAGACAGGACGCACAGTCACTCTCAAGGATCTCGTATCAAAGGAAACAGTGACATACAAGATCGTGGGAACCACGGAGGCTGACCCTCTGAACGGCAAGCTTTCGAACGCTTCGCTCGTGGGACAGCACCTTCTGGGACATCACGCAGGCGACAAGGTGGAGTTCCCTGTACCGGACGGCATGGCCAGGTATCAGGTAGTGGAGGTCAAGAGATAATGGCAGAGAGCAGGCTGCATGAAAAGGACGAGGCCGAAGTCCGCGAACTCAGCGAAAAGGAGATAGGCGAGCAGAGGCAGGTCAAGAGAAAGAAACTCGAGGAGCTCAGGGAGATGGGCAGAGACCCTTATCTCGTTGAGACCTTTGATGTGACAGCGCATTCGAAGGACATCAGGGACGACTTCGAGGCCATGGAGGATCAGGAAGTCAGGATCGCGGGCCGCATCATGGCGTTCCGCCGCATGGGCAAGGTCGCGTTCGTCGACCTCCAGGACAGGCAGGGCCGCATCCAGGTGTTCGTCGCCAGAGACAATATCGGGCAGGACGAATACAATATCTTCAAGACGTACGATACTGCGGATATCATCGGAGTAACGGGCGAGGTCTTCAGGACCAAGACGGGAGAGATCAGCGTAAGAGCGCGCGAAGTGACGCTGCTGTGCAAGTCCCTCCAGGTGCTGCCGAACAAGTGGCACGGACTGAAGGACACCGACCTCAGATACCGCCAGAGATACGTCGACCTCATCATGAACGAGGATGTCAGGGACGTATTCAGAAAGAGAGCCAGGATCATCAGCACTATGAGGAGAGTGCTCGAGGACGATTACGAACTGATCGAGGTCGAGACTCCCGTGCTCGGAAACATTGCGGGCGGCGCTGCTGCAAGGCCGTTCCTCACGCATCACAACACCCTCGATCTCGACATGACCCTCAGGATCTCGCTGGAGCTTCACCTCAAGAGGCTCATCGTCGGCGGGCTCGACGGTGTCTATGAGATCGGCAAGGTGTTCAGGAACGAGGGAATGGACAAGAACCACAGCCCTGAGTTCACATCGATGGAGGCTTATAAGGCTTACGTCAACCTCGAGACGATGATGGACGCCTGTCATCAGATACGGCGGCAAGGAGTTCGATGTGACCCCGCCGTGGAACAAGATCGACATGACGGAGGCCGTCATCAGGGCTACGGGCATCCCTTTCGATAAGATCGACAGCGATGAAGAGGCCATAGAGGCGGCGAAGAAATACGGCATGGCATTCGAGAACGAGGCAGACTGGTCGAGAGGCAAGATCATCGCCGAGATGTTCGAGGACTACTGCGAGGATATCCCGGGATTCCTGGACGGACCGTGCTTCGTATGCGGACATCCGCTCGAGGTGTCGCCGCTCGCCAAGAAGGATCCGAAGGACCCGCGCATCACCAGGAGATTCGAGGCGTACATCAACGGATGGGAGATCTCGAACGCGTTCTCCGAGCTGAACGACCCGATCGATCAGTACGAGAGGTTCGCCGAGCAGCAGAGACAGCTCGACCTGGGGATAGACGACGAGGCCCATCCTATGGATACCGACTTCGTAAACGCTCTTGAGGTCGGGATGCCGCCGACAGGAGGCATCGGCATCGGAGTCGACAGGCTCGTCATGCTGCTTACCGACAGCGCGACCATCAGAGACGTCCAGCTCTTCCCGACAATGAAGCCGGAAGGCAAGGGCGGAATCGAGATAGATTTCAGCAAGGTCAAGATCGAGCCGCTCTTCGAAGAGGAAGTGGATTTCGACACCTTCTCAAAGAGCGATTTCAGAGCCGTAAAGATCAAGGCGTGCGAAGAAGTCCCTAAGTCAGACAAGCTCCTGAAGTTCACTCTGAACGACGGAAGCGGCGAGGATCGCATCATCCTGAGCGGCATCAAGAAGTACTATGATCCGGCTGAACTCGTTGGAAAGACCGCGATAGCTATCGTGAACCTTCCTCCGAGAAAGATGATGGGCGAGTATTCAAACGGCATGCTGATCAGCGCGGTCAACGAATACGATGGAGATGAGATGCTCAATCTTCTGCTCGTCGACGACCGTATCCCGGCAGGAGCCAAGCTGTACTGATACCCCAATTCCACTTTACTAATCCGGTAAGACAAAATTTCCACAAGTCAACTAACAACAGACATGTGGAAATTTTTATTGATATCAGCTGAACAGATTGGTACAATAAGAATGCATAAAATTTCCACAACTATTATTATCTAAGGGATAAAGAAAAAATGGTAGGAAGAACAGCCGAAAAAGAATGGTTAAGGTCGTTGCTTCAGGAAGAAGAACCGCAGTTTGTTGCTGTCTTTGGGAGACGGCGCATTGGAAAAACATATCTAGTGAGAGAAAGCTTTGACCATACATTTACATTTCAGCATACCGGTATAAGTAACAACAATATCGAACCCGGAAAGAGAAAACAGACACAGCTTGATAAATTTGCCGAATCTCTTAAAGAAGCTGGATGCAAATGCGAGAATAAACTGAGCTCATGGAACGAAGCGTTCAATGGGCTGAAGGAAGTAATAAAAAGATCTGATGAAAAGAAGAAGGTGATTTTTCTTGATGAGCTGTCATGGATGCATACAAAAGACAGCGATCTTATATCTGCCCTGGAAAGCTTTTGGAATGGTTGGGCAACAGCAAGAAAAGAAAAAGACATTATTATGGTGGTGTGTGCGTCAGCAACGTATTGGATGACAGATAATATAGTAAATGCAAAAGGCGGATTGCATAACAGACTGACAGGACAGATACATCTAAAGCCGTTCACGCTTGCGGAATGCGAGGAGTATTTGCAATCGCGAAAGATTATCATGAACAGACATCAGATATTGCAGTGCTATATGATTCTTGGAGGAGTTCCCTATTACTGGAGTTTACTGAAAAAAGGAAAAAGTCTGCCGCAAAATGTAGATGAGATGTTCTTCAAAGATGGTGCTCCGTTGCGGAATGAATACGATAATCTGTATAAAGCGCTGTTCAATAAGCCTGATCAGTATATAAGAATCGTTGAAGCACTTAGTACAGCAAATAAAGGTATTACACGAGAGGAAATAATACAAAAGACGGGGATCGCCGGATCGGGAGATCTGACGAAAAAACTGAAGGAACTAGAAAACTGCGGATTTATCAGGAGGTATATCCCGTATGGGTATAAAACAAGGGAAAGCCTGTATCAGTTGATTGATAACTACACTTTGTTCTACTACAGATTTATTGCTGACAAAAGTTTTGATGAAAATTACTGGAAGAATCAAATCAATTCACCGAAAATCAATGCATGGAGTGGGATAGCATTTGAGAGAGTATGCCTTGAACATATCCCTCAAATCAAAAAAGCTCTTGGAATCGCTGGTGTTTATTCCGAGGTAAATACCTGGAGCTGTATATCCGATAAGGATTTAGGCTTGTTTGGCTCTCAAATAGATTTACTCATAGCAAGAAGAGATCAGGTAATCAATTTGTGTGAAATGAAGTATTCCGAATCTGAGTACACCGCAGATGCCGCGTTTGATCGTGCCCAGAGAAGGAAAATATCCGATTTTATGAAGAAGACAAAATCAAAATTCTCCATACATTTAACACTCATTACAACGTACGGGATAGAAGAAAACGCGTATTCCGGAGAAATCCAGTCGATAATCACTTCGGAGGATCTGTTTGAAAAATAGACAAATCACAGTTGTTAAGTTAAGAGGGATGGCGCAAAAATGAAATACTATCAGATCAAGTCAACTGAAAAAGGTTCTCAGCCGCCGAGATGGTACCGGGTACTGGTACCGTCCGGCATCACATTTTCTCAGCTGTATGTGTTGCTCGCATTCATTCATGACGAGCCGTTAGATTATCTTTCAATGTATTTTGAATACGAGACGACAGACAGGGAGATCTATCTGGAGGAATTCGATGACGGAAGGCCGGATCATGCGAACAGTTTCAGGGATATATATGATACCAGGGGCACATATATCGATACCTTTTTCAAAAAAGGTTTCAAAATCAGTCAGTACACAGCCAGGGACTTCGATCTGACTATAGAGGTCGAAAAGGATTTGGAGGAATACCCGGGACTGAATGCCCCGAAGGTGATAAAGGTCAGCAGGATCATAGCTGATGAAGCAGGCGGCCAGCCGGAAGGAGAGACCCTGCCTGAAGAGCTGTTCAAAGTGATACCGGACAAAGAACGCTATTTCCGATATGCCGCTGAGCTTGTGAAACTTATTGGAAGCGAGTCGATCATGCATATATCCGAAGATCCGGTGACACCGGAGGAGAGCGTTTGCAAAGGAAGTCGCTCCAGGAGCATGGAGACCCTTCGTGAGGCGCTGCAGCCACTGTATGAAGACGCGGATCTTCGTCCTCTGCTCGAGCAATATGAAACGGATCTGGATACAGGACAGGTATCCGACAGGCATCTGATGCACCGGATCGACAATCTGATGCTCGGAAAATACGGAAGGACTTTTGGTGTATATACACTTGCTGCCGCGCTAAAAGGGCTTGATGCTGGAAGAGAGCTATCGTCGCTGCTGGAGGAGAAGCCTTCAAAGCCTGCAGTCACAACAGAAGCTTTCATCAACAGCTACAGCAAGAAAGACCTGGAAGTCATCGTGGACGAATACGGATTGATGCTGCCTGCAAACAAAAGCAAGAAGAATCTTGCCAGAGTCATACTGCAGCAGATGTTTACAACGGAAGCCGTCCGAAACAGACTTATACAGCTCGAAGATAATGAGATGGAGTTATTTAAGCTCACGGCAGAATGCGAATTCGGCAGGGCCCCCGAGACCGATGAAGAGGAGCTGACGGCCGATGATCTGGTGAATGAGCTGCTGGCGGTCCCACTCAAGGACGACAGACT
>CADBFL010000200.1 GCA_902793875.1 uncultured Eubacteriales bacterium
TCGTGCGAGACGCTCGATTCGGAGCGGTCGTTCCCGGCGGCGACTATGCGCGCGTTTTCAGGGAGCGGCCAGCGGTTGTTCACGAAGCGCTCCAGCACTATCTTGAATATGACCGCCTGGGTCTGTTTGGTTGCATTCGTAAGCTCATCGAAAAACAGTATGTGAAGCTCTCCGTCCTCGCAGAGGCGTTCGAGCTTTACCAGCCATACCGGCTTGATATCTATTATCTCGTCATTCGTTTCGTTGTAGACAGCGCGTCCGTTTATGGTCTCAGGCGTCTCGTTCACGAGTTCTATGTCCAGGACCTGAGGATCTATCTCCTTTACGCGGTCGCTCTTGCCGTCTCCTGTGAGGCCGTGTATGAATACCGGGATGTCCGCCTTTACGAACGCTCTTATGAGATCCAGTTCATCGTGCTCCCCGATATGATACGATCTCCCCGTGCTGCCCGGACCGGTCTTATCATCATCTTCGTCAAGAAGCTCAGTTATGAATCCTTCCTTCAGGTAGGCTGCAGCGTCCTCTCGTGGCAGGCCTGCAAACAGGGCCCTGCCGCAGATCAGCATTCTGTTGATCTCGTCATAGTACCATCTGACCGGTCTTACCTCCAGAAAGAGTTCTTCTCCGGTGCCGACAGCAGTGCCGTCTGAAAGCTGCACGTAGCCGTTTACCTTGTCCGCGACGCTTATCCTCACTATCTGCTTGGCTCCCAGTCTGTAGACTTCCTTTTTTTCGCCGCAGATCGTATAGGAAGCGCCCGTCTTTTTAAGCGTCCCGTCCCTGTACTGCTCTTCAGCCATGTCGCGCATAGAATGATCGAGTATGACCGACGGGAAAGACCCGAGTTCGACAGTGACGATGTCATTGACTTCGCGCCGGCGCGCAGGCAGCATCTCGTCTCCGTGCTCCAGCAGGATCACCGGTCTGACCGCGCAGATGCCCGAAGAACTGTCCCTGCCGAATCTGTCAACGCAGTCTCCTCCCGAAAGAAAGCAGTTCACGCATCCGGAGCTGAAAGTGAAACCGTCATCCTCCGCAGTGGCCAGCACAAGATCTCCTGCCTGCGCCGCCGTCCCGATCCTCCTGAAAAGCGGGAGCGGATCGCCGAACAGCTGCTCATGTGATAAGAAAATCGATTTCATTTTCGCTTGTCTCCTCTGGTTTTTTTACGTATATGACCTGTCCTCCGGGCGGATCGACCGGCATGTCGCTGTATACCAGCCAGACCGCGTCGCACCTTGTCGACGGCATGTCCGCATATCCGTCCGTGAAAACTATTTTTGTCTCCGCATCGCCGGTGAACGCTCTTACGGCAGTCTCGAAATCCGTTCCGCCCGAGCCTTTTATCTCAAGCGACGCTATGTCCTTTTCGGAGCGGATGTCCTGGAACCCGTAGAATTCGGTATCGAAGCATCCTACCCTGACAACGGCATCCTCCCTGAGAATTCCCTTGACCCCTTTGACGAACGCGCGCAGAAGGTCTGCGTCTATCGACGCGCTCGTGTCCAGGAGTATCTCGGCGTGCGGCACCGGATACGGTCTGAACTGTTCGATGAGCATCCCGTCCCTTATCCTGTCCGCCGGGAACCAGTCGTAATCCATCTGCAGACTGGATCCCAGAAGATCCGACAGCCCCGCCACGGCATGTGCAAGGCCGGGATCCTCTATCTCGCGCACCTGAGCGCCCTGAAGATCCCCCGGCTTTTTTATGCTGTCGTCGCTGCGCGGAGGATCCGATGTATCCGTCACATCCGCCGCTTCATCCGGCTGATCCTCCGACGGGGAGGCGCTGTCCTCTTCGGCCTCTTCGCGGAGGATCATGTACATCTCCTCAGCGCTTATGCCTCTCGCGTCCTTGCGGCGCAGTACATGCGCCGGCGGTTCAAAGCCGTCGCCTGCCAGAAGCTCATTGACTACAGCAGAGCACGCAGCATCCCATAAAGCCGGATCTTTGCCTTCGCCTCTTTTCTGATGGGCAAGCTGTATATGCATCAGCTGTCCGGCGATCAGGAATTTCTGCGCCTCGCGGCTGAAACGCCTCAGTCTGAAGCTGTTGTACAGAACCCTGCTTCCTCTGTATCCGACGGACTCGGTATCGGAGGAATTCCTGAACCCGACAGCATTCAAAAGGTCTGTCCATTCAGGATATTTCTCCAGTATTTCCGACTGTATCTCTTGCAGGTCAAATTCCATTTATTGTCATTCATTCCGCCGGGATCCATATCTCGGCGCTGTTTCCTTCGAGTCCGAATCTCAGTCTTCCGTTTTCCGGGGATATCTCTCTTCCGCTGAGAGCCCCTTTATACGCGCTGTTCAGCTCAAGGTCGAACTGCTCCTCAGCATCGCTGCATGTGACGGTCACCAGCAGCTCCCCGCGCATGAACGCGAATTTTGTGGTCGTGAGTTCAGCCTCACGGTATTCTCCGTGCGAAAGCTCAGGCCGCTCTCCGCGTATCCTGCCGAGAGTCCTTATGAGCTGAAGGCAGGCGCTGTCCTGTGAACTGAGTTCAGAAAGCGAAAGGGCCGGGCGCAGAGGAGCATCCGAGCCTCCCTCCTTTCTGCCCTCCAGTCCGAACTCGGAACCGTAGTATACCGACGGTATTCCCGGCAGAGTGTACAGAAGCACATGCACCGGCAGGAAATGTCTTTTATCGTTCAGCTTTGACATGATGCGGTCGACGTCATGGTTGTCGACGAAGCTGTACAGATGCGCGCTGTCCCCGAGGCCCATGTCTCTCTGACGGCGTATGGTATGCGCGATCTCAAAATAGTTGCGATCGTTGTGTCCGCTGTAAAGAGCCTTGTGCAGGGCGTAGTTGGTGACAGAATGCAGCATGCTCTCATTGACCCACCGGACATACTCGCCGTGTATGACCTCGCCCATCAGCCAGAAGTCATCCTTCAGACTGCAGGCAGCCCCGCGAAGCTCGCGCATGAAGTCCATGTCCAGCACGTCCGCGGCGTCAAGACGCAGCCCGTCGATATCGAATTCAGAGACCCAGAAGCGCACGGTCTCAAAATGAAAGTTCCTCACTTCAGGCTCATGCAGGTTGAGCTTCGGAAGAAGGTCGTGACCTCCCCAGTTATCGTACGAGAAACCGTCGTCGTAGCTGTTGTTCCCCCCGAAGTTCACATTGCAGTACCAGTTTATGTACCGGCTTCCCTCTCTGTTTTCTTTCAG
>CADBFL010000201.1 GCA_902793875.1 uncultured Eubacteriales bacterium
GGAGGCCGAACGGTTAGCCGTATCTAATGGTGCCTGTCCCCGTTAGAAGGACATAACTTAGACGAGGGTGTAATATGACGGCCGTCTTTGCTGTCATTACACCATTTTCAGTATAAATCTTCATTTGTGCCCTGCATTCGTTCATTCGGGTGTAATCCCGGCGGCCGCGGATGCATGATTACACCGTATTCGGCAAAAGTGGTGTAAAACGTATCTGCAACGTCATGGATTTACACCCAGGCATCATGAATCGCCTCTCAGTCCCCTGAATAAGAGCTGTTTGGTGTAATATCCATCGATTAGATTCAGATATTACACCATTCGTATATTCTCTATGCGCTCTCCATGCACTCTCCGTATATACTCTATATATCTTCTATACATCTTCTGTACATTCCCGTTCGCTCTCCTTTGAGCTCACGGTGTCTGCCAGCCGGTCGCGCCGCTCTGCAGCTGTCCGAACGGGTCAAGTAGTCCCCGTCGGCCAGCGCTGGCGCTCCCGGGGCAGAACAGTGTATAACAAATGCGAGGCCCGTTGCGCAAAGGCTGCGGGCTTACTGCGTACCGAACACAGGCCCGTTGTGTATGGATCGTCCGTTCTTTGCGTTTCATACACATTTTTGACGGTTCCGGTCCTGAGAACAGATCTCAGATCGGCCAATTTGTGTATGGACATATCGATTACGGAAAACGATACACAACTTTTCGCGAAATCATGTGTATCACTTTCGGAATATGCAGGAGCCATACACAAGACAGCCTGTCCGTGAGGTCATATCCATCTGCGAGGAGGCACTTTGTGTATGGCTGGCTGGGAATCGGCGATCGATACACAAATCAGGACTTGACCACGGGTGTCGCGATCGATGCATGAAGCAGGAAGCCGGGGGCGCGATCGATCGGTTGAGTGGATCGAGGTATCGAAGCTGCCGGAGGAGCGATGATGTGTAAACAGCGCGATCACAGATATAGGGATAAAGGGGGCGTATAAGCTGTCCCGTTTTTATCAACATGTAAAATTAAATAAGCCGCATTAATAGCGCCCGGTCTTTGGGATTGGGCGCTATATTATGTTAAAATAAACATGAATAGGTTTTTGACAGTTTGTACGGAGTAACAGAATGAAAAAAATCAAGATCCATACCGAAGATACAAGAAATATCCAGATGTTATGGCGGATAATGGAGCAGCTCCGCGAAGCAAACCAGCTCGAGGACGCGTTGCACGGTTCTCTGGATCTGCTGCGTGAAGCTACCGGAAGCGAGAAGGGATCGATCTGGATGCTGGATGCATTGAGCAACAGGTTCATATGCATTATTCAGTCCGGAACGTCCACTTCCTTAGGTGAAAGCGCAGAGGTGGGAGAAGGCCTCATCGGAGAGGTCGTCCAGGCCGGTGAGCCAAGAAGATACAAGGCAGGAGAGGCAAAGGCTATAAGGCTGGCAGGAGCGGACAGCACGGACATCTCGGACAAAACCATACTGTGTGTGCCGATCAGCACGCCTGCTCATGTCATCGGATGCCTGCTCCTTACGTGCAAGGAAACTGATTACACCGAAGAAGAGCAAAAGATGTGCGACAACTGCTGCTCGATCCTCGCACTCGACATCGAGGACAAGGGTTTAGAGTTCAGGCCGTTCGAAGAGCGCGAGCCTATCGTCTCCGTACGCGACATCGTAAAGGAATTCAAGAGCGGCGAGGAGACCCGCCGCATCCTCAAGGGAGTGAACCTGGATGTGTATCCGGGCGAGCTCATGGTAGTGCTCGGAGAGTCCGGCTGCGGCAAGAGCACACTGCTCAACATCATCGGAGGAATGGACATGATGACCGACGGCCACCTTCTGGTCGACGGCAGCGACATGTCAAAGCCTACAGAGGATGAACTTACGGAATACAGAAGGAACTATATCGGCTTCATATTCCAGTCGTACAACCTCATGCCTAATCTTTCCGCTATCGAAAACATCGAATTCATCGGAGAGATCGCAAAGGAGCCTATGGACTCAATGGAAGCGCTCAGGCTGGTAGGCCTCGAGGACAAGGCCGGCAATCTGCCTTCAGCGCTCAGCGGAGGCCAGATGCAGAGGATCTCGATCGCCAGGGCCCTGGTGAAGAACCCTAAGATCATACTCGCGGACGAGCCTACTGCGGCTCTCGACTACGAGACATCGATCATGGTCCTCAGGGTCATCGAGCAGATCGTAAAGGAACGCAAGACGACAGTTCTGATGGTTACCCACAACCCCGAGATAGCGAAGATGGCAAACAGAGTCATCAAGCTCAGAGACGGAAAGATCTCGAGCATCAGGGTCAACCTGCACCCGCTGAAAGCAGAGGATCTCGTCTGGTAAACAGGAGGGGCTGAGAAAGCAACGATGAAAAAGACCCAGCGAAAAGACGCGACAAGAAATATAAAGAAGCGGATCGTCTCGTACCTGTCGATAGTGCTCGTCGTCGGGCTCGGGCTCGGAGGTCTCTTTACGACCCGCTACATGGACGCCGGCATAGACAGGAAGGCGACGGAGTATTACAATGCGCATAATTTCAAGGACTTCGATTTTCTGTCTTCATACGGCATAAGCGAAGCCAATCTGAAGAAGATAAAGAGCGCCGATGAAGTGACCGACGCCGAGGGAGTCATACAGGCTGACGGCTCTATAACTTTCGACGGCAACAAGAGGAATATTACGATCATCTCGCTGACCGAAAGGATCAGCGTGCCTGATGTGACCGAGGGAAGGCTCCCTGAGGGAAAGAACGAGTGCATGATCGGCGAGGACTTCGCGGAGGTCGAAGGACTCAAGGTCGGAGACAAGGTGAGGATCTCGCTCACCGGACTTACCGCGTTCAAGGACAAGATGAAGTCCGACATGGACATGGAGATGGACATGGACCCGGAGACCGCGGCCGCCCTCGGCATCCCGGTCGAGTCTGAAGAGGAGAAGGAAGAGAAAAAGGAAGACCCGCCTCTCTATTCAAAGGAGTTCACGGTCACCGGCCTCATGCATCATCCTGATTTTCTCAGGCGCAAGTCAGTCAACACAGTCTCGGTGCCGCTTTCGGCTTTCAACCCGAAAGTGACGGAGGGACTGTACACGCGCGCCTTTGTCAGGATCGAGGAGCCTGAAAAAACGGGCATGTTCGACGATAAGTTCTTCGAAAAGACGGAAGGAACAAGAAAGAGCTTCGAGGAACTGGCGGATGAGCTTGAAAAAGACAGGACACAGGAGGTCAAGGATCAGGCCAACAAAACTATAGACGAAAAATGGGCTGAGGCAGAGAAGAAGCTCGGCACCGCGCAGACCAAGGTGGATGAGGGCGAGGCCGAGCTCAATACAAAGCTTGCGGACGGCCGCAACACGCTCAACGGTCTGCAGAACGAACTGAACAGAAGGATACAGGAGGCGCTCGATCAGCTGAGAAACGGAACTCTGACGATCCCTCAGGTCAACAAGACGATAAATGAAATAAAAGAGGAACTCAGAGGATACCAGACGATCATCGACGAAAGCAAGCTGATCGACAGCGAAGCCACGAACCTGAAAGCCGCATCCAGAAGGCTGAAATATCTGAACGATAACTACAGCAAAAGAGAAAAAGACCCGAAATACAAGAGGGCGGAAAAACGCGTCGCTGAATACATGATAGAGGAGCAGCTTACGTTCGTGCTGCTGAGCAAACAGGTGAAAAAACCGGAGGTGGAGAAAAAAGCCGCAAAGCTCGACGAACTTCTCGGGAATGAGAACTGTGAGAAGGCGCTGACTCTCCTGAAAGCGATCAATGTGGAACAGGCTGTCAAAGAGGCGCATAACGTTGTTGACGGAAAAGGCCATTTCAGCAAAAAAACGATCATACAGCTCAGCGGAGCGCTTGAAGCGGTCGAACTCCTCAGGGTACAGCTCGATGCCGCTCAGGAGAAGGTG
>CADBFL010000202.1 GCA_902793875.1 uncultured Eubacteriales bacterium
AATTTGAGCCGTAGGACCGACTGATGACGGTACTTCCGGATTCGTGTATGTGCAGCGCAGGCAGGGGAAAGAGCAAAATGGCAAAAAGAGAAGACATCAAAAAGGTACTTATCATAGGAAGCGGCCCGATCGTTATCGGCCAGGCTGCGGAGTTCGATTACGCGGGCACACAGGCCTGTCTCGCGCTGAAGGAGGAGGGATACGAGGTGATCCTCTGCAACTCCAACCCGGCGACGATCATGACCGACACCTCCATAGCGGACAAAGTATATATGGAGCCGCTTACGCTTGAATATGTCGCAAAGATACTCAGATACGAGAGGCCGGACGCCATCGTTCCGGGGATCGGCGGCCAGACGGGGCTCAACCTTGCGATGCAGCTCGACCGCAAGGGAGTCCTTGCCGAGTGCAGAGTAAAGCTCCTCGGAACTCCCGCAGACTCCATCGAGAGAGCCGAGGACAGAGAGCTCTTTAAAGAGATGTGCGAGTCCATAGGAGAGCCGGTGATCCCGAGCGTTATAACTTACAGCATTGAGGAAGCAAAGCTTGCAGCAAAAGAGATCGGCTATCCTGTCGTGCTCAGGCCGGCTTTTACTCTGGGCGGCACCGGAGGAGGCTTCGCCGGCAATGAAGAAGAACTGGAAGATATCGGGATCAGGGCGTTCAATCTGTCCCCTGTGCACCAGGTCCTGATCGAGAAGTCCGTGAAGGGTTTCAAGGAAATAGAATTCGAAGTGATGCGTGACGGCGCTGACAGGGCCATCACTATCTGCGGCATGGAGAACGTCGATCCGGTAGGCGTCCATACCGGCGACTCCATAGTGGTCGCTCCCATACTGTCCCTGAACGATCACGATCTCAAGATGCTCAATGATTCGGCCATAAAGATCATAAGGGAGCTCAAGATCGAGGGAGGCTGCAACGTTCAGTTCGCCCTGCATCCGGAAACGGGCGAGTACTACCTGATAGAGGTGAATCCGAGAGTGTCGAGGTCTTCGGCGCTCGCGTCAAAGGCATCGGGTTATCCGATCGCAAGGGTAACGGCAAAGATAGCTCTGGGCATGACTCTCGATGAGATAGAAGTTGCCGGAGGCCTTGCTTCAACAGAGCCTTCGCTCGATTACATAGTAGCCAAGTTCCCGAGATTCCCGTTCGATAAATTCAGTGATGCGAGCAATGTGCTCGGCACCCAGATGAAAGCCACCGGAGAGGTGATGGGAATAGGAGCTACTCTTACAGAGAGCTTCCTGAAATCGATAAGGTCGCTCGAGACCGGAGCATGCCATCTGCATCTTGCCAGGTTCGACGGAATGAGCCGCGACAGCCTGATGGAGTATATATCCGAATCCCGTGATGACAACATTTATGCCATCGCGGAGCTTCTCAGGCGGGGGACCGGCACAGATGAAATACATGAGGTCACTAAGATCACGGAGATATTCCTCGAGGCGTTCAGATCCATAGTCGACATGGAGAAGACTCTCAGGGAGCGCATCAACGACATCGAAACTCTCAGGGCTGCCAAGATAATGGGATTTTCGGATAAAGAGATCGCACTGCTCTGGAACCTCAGCGAGACTGAAGTTTATCAGAAGAGGAAGAAGAACGGCATCGTGCCTGTGTTCAGAATGGTGGACACGCTGCATACAGGCAAATACATAGCATATCTGTACTCCTCATATACAGGAAAGAACGAGTCGAGGCTCACGGACAGGAAGAAGATAATAGTTCTTGGAGCCGGACCTATAAGGATCGGGCAGGGCGTTGAATTCGACTACTCAACGGTGCACGCCGTTCAGACCATAAGGCGCGCCGGATACGAGGCGATCATTATCAACAACAACCCCGAAACGGTTTCGACAGACTATACCACCGCCGACAAGCTCTATTTTGAGCCGCTCACGACGGAAGACGTCATGGCCATCGTCGACTTCGAGCAGCCTGAGGGCGTTATCGCAACGCTCGGAGGTCAGACCGCCATCAACCTTGCCGAACCTCTCATGGAAAGAGGCGTGAAGCTCATCGGAACGGACTGCGAAGCCATCGACCGCGCGGAAAACAGAGACAGATTCGAGAAGGTGCTTGAGGAGCTCGGTATCCCGCAGCCTCCGGGGCGCGCTGTCACAAGGATCGAAGACGGCGTCAGGGCGGCGGCTGAGATAGGCTATCCTGTTCTGGTAAGGCCGTCGTTCGTGCTTGGCGGCCGCGCCATGCAGATAGTGGGTGATGAGGCCCAGCTGAGGCAGTACCTGAAGACTGCGGTGGAGATCGACGAGGACAAGCCTGTTCTGGTAGACAAGTACATACTCGGCAAGGAAGTCGAGATCGACGCCATATGCGACGGGCGCGATGTCTTTGTTCCGGGGATCATGGAGCTTGTTGAGAGGACCGGCATCCATTCCGGAGACTCGATATCGGTCTACCCGGCGTTCTCAATAAGCGACAGAGTGAAAGGACTTATACTGCAGTACGCAAAAAAACTCGGCAGGGGCATAGGCATTATCGGACTCTACAACATCCAGTTCATCGTTGATGATAATGATGATGTATTCATCATCGAGGTGAATCCGAGATCTTCAAGAACGGTCCCGTTCCTCTCAAAGGCTACGGGATACAGCCTTGCGGATATTGCGACGGATGCTATTCTGGGCAAATCGCTGAAGGAGCAGGGCATATTCGACCTCTATCCGGAGGAGAAGAAGAGATTCTATGTGAAGGTCCCGGTCTTCAGCTTCAACAAGATAAAGGGACTCGACACCTATCTCTCGCCTGAGATGAAGTCCACCGGAGAGGCGATAGGCTACGACAACAAGCTGAACCGGGCGCTCTACAAGGCTCTTATCGCATCCGGAACAAAACTTCGCAATTACGGTACCGTGCTGGCGACGCTTGCCGGAGATGACAAGGCGGAGGCGCTTCCTCTGATAAGGAGATTCTACAACCTCGGGTTCAATATAGAGGCGACCCACGGCACGGCTGTCTTCCTCAGAGAAAACGGGGTAAGGACGCGCGAGATGAAAAAGATAAGCGAGGGCTCTGATGAGATCCCTGAAGCGATCCGCAAAGGGCATATCGCATATATCCTGAACACCAGAAAGGCGGGCGACCACGTTACTGCAAACGACGGGGCTCTGATAAGCGGTAAGCGTGCTGCTCGATGTGCTTGAAGAAACGACACAGACTATCTCGACAATAGACGCCTGATACTGCCGGATACAGATCGGACCGCAAAAAAGCCGCAGCATCTTTGCATGCTGCGGCCGCTTGTTTTGCTATCTTATTTCTCTCATGACGCCGTTCTGATCTCTCCAGTAGCGATATGTGTCATAATCGCCGTACTCTCCGACCGCCCGCGATCTTCTCGAGCGCTTCAGGGCTGAGTTCATACCTTTCATCGGTATAAGCGTCGCTGTTGCTGTTGTATCCGTCATTGTCGTTCTTTGGATCGTAATATGCCATTGTGCAGCTCCTTTCGATAGTATCACCTGTTTCATCTCTATTGATTTATACGATTTCACCCGGCATCCGGAGACACAGGGAGACTGCAAAAATTTTTTTAAAAATTTTTAAGCTGCATGCATGATACATGCGGTCATTGTTCCTGTTTTGCCAGGTGAGAGAGGATCTTTACCTTGATCACATCGAACACGACATCGTTCATGCCGCTGTTGAGGACTATGTCCGCCAGGTATTTCGTAGGCTCCACGTAGATGTAGTGCATAGGCTTTACGGTCGTCAGGTACTGCATGGCTATTCCTTCCACGTCCCTTCCGCGGTACTTCACATCACGGATGACGCGGCGCAGTATCCTCTCGTCGGCATCAGCCTCTACGTATATTTTTATGTCGAGCAGGTCCCTGAGCTCTTCGTTCTGCAGGACCATGATGCCTTCGACTATTATTACCGGAGACGGGTCTATCCTCACCGTCTCGCTGCTGCGGTTATGCACGGTATAGTCATACACCGGGCAGTCGACGGATTCGCCGTTTCTCAGCATCCTCAGGTGCTTTATGAACAGATCCGTTTCGAAAGCATCGGGATGATCGTAATTGATGAGCTTGCGCTCTTCGAAAGGGACATCATCGTGCGATCTGTAATAGTTGTCGTAATAGATCATAGATACTTTATCGCCGAATTCGTCCTTTATGCGGTTTGTGAAAGTCGATTTGCCGGAACCCGTTCCGCCGGCAACGCCGATAATAAGGCAGTCCATCAGTGTAATCCTCCCTGAACAATGAAATGAGTATCAGATCCTGCTGTTCTGATTGTATTCTCCGGACCGCTCTTTGGCAAGATGCATGCGGGCGCGAATAATGTCTTGAACGTACATGCCGCTCTGATGTAGACTCCGAAAGTAAGGGAGTCATTCAAAGCATAAAGCATCAGGAAAGACTAAGGTGGATCATGAAAGACGGAAAGTGGAAGAAAAGGTTTCAGACAAAAAAGGATTTTGAGCAGTGGTTCGGCAGCAATGACTATCTGCTTCATGAGCCCGCGCTTTTGCTTGGCGATGAGATGAACAGCGTTCACTTCGACTGGGAGGCGTCCTTTGAGGACGGAACGCTTGAAGACCGGTTCCGCATCGCGCTGACAGATGTCAATGCCACCGTGCAGGCGAGCGGCTCTGTTGCGATCCACCTGTTCTACCAGGAACTGCATGAGTACGATCCTTCCTGGATCGTGGAGCGCATGCCGCTTCCTGCTGATGAAAATAATGACTCGATACTGAGGAAGAACGGTTTTGCATATCTTTCGCTCGAGGGCAGAATGCCGCCCGATGCTTTCAACGTCATATGCTGTTCGCAGCAGATGATAGGGGATGAGGTGAATCTCATAGGTCTGCTTCTTGACTCGGGCATACCCGTGATGAGCCGCGACCGGACGGAAAAGGACCCGTTCATCATACGCGGAGGAGCTTCATCCTTCAATCCGTCCGTGATAATGGATGTCTGCGATCTCTTTTTCATGGGAGAAGGAGAAGGCGTCCTTGCAGAACTCCTTGAAATGATACAGAAGGGCCTCGCAGACGGTCTCAGCCGTGAGGAGATACTGCTTTCGGCTGTAAAGAAATGGGACTGCCTCTGGGCGCCGCGCTTTTATGAGCAGCGCTTCGACGAAAACGGGAAACTTCTGGGGATGACCGCTCTCAGAAGCGACGTGCCTGAAAAGATAAGGTATATGTACGTCGAGGATCTTGATGACTGCTTTGCCCTGACGAAGCCGGTCGGCGCCTACTGCTATTCGGCCAATATCTCAGGGGGCGTAGAGATCACGAAAGGCTGCGAAGGACAGTGCGGGTTCTGCGTTTCGGGTTTCACATACATGCCGTTCAGGGCGCGTTCCGTTGACTGCATCGTGCGGAACGTAAAGGAGCACATGTACAATACCGGAGCAAGAAACGTACTGCTGAACTCTTTCAGCGGGATGTCATATCCGCACCTGAATGAGCTTACCGTGCGTCTTCATGAGGAGATCAGCGCCCCTGTATCCACCATGTCCCTGCGCCTGGATTCCGTCCGTGACAATCCGGAATTCTGCGCTTTTCTCAGCAGGCAGGGAGGCAAGAGGATAGTTTTCGGCGTTGAAGGCATATCCCAGAGACTCCGGCGGATGACATCA
>CADBFL010000203.1:0-2297 GCA_902793875.1 uncultured Eubacteriales bacterium
GTAACGTCCATCACGGTCTCCGGGTCCCCTTCCTTTTCGACCTCGATAAGAAGCGGTCCCTTCAGCCTGCCGTCCGATCCCGCCGCGATCCTGATGTTGCATAAAAGCGTGATCAGCAAAAGCGCGGTCGCTGTGACAGGGAACGCCCACCACAGTCCGTTTATCCCCGATGTCTTCACCATTATCCACGCCACAGGTATAACAGCGGCAAAGCTGTCAAGCGAGGCCAGGATCGTGGAATAACGGGTCAGCCCTATCACCTTGAGGTAGCGGTAGTAGACTACGAGCGCGTACCTCGGCACGAACATGAGGACATATATCCTGAACGCGTGAACGGCCATCGAGAGCTGGGACGGTTCCGTTATGTTGTACAGCGCCGCCGCCTGATGCGCGAATGCGAACAGTATGACCGTCCCTGCCAGCGACACGAAGAACTGTCCCATCATAGAGGTCCTCAGTATGTCCGCTTCGCCTTTATAATCCGACTGCCCGTGCAGCACGGCCATCAGAGGCACAGACGCTCCGATGACGGCGCCGATGAATATCGACATCACGGAGCCCGACTGCATGCATAGCGAAAAAGCCACGATGCCGTTTGCTCCGGCCGCCGCCATGGCCAGCCTGTTGCATACGGCGAACTGTATGGAGAGGCCTATCTGGTTCATCGCATCCGGTCTTCCGAGCGCGATTATCTCGGGCACGGTCGCCATGGACGCCTTTATATCTTTGCTTATATACAGCTTTACCCTGCCGGACATAGCTCCAAGGAGCACGACCAGCGTCGCGACGAGATAGCCGGCAAGCGTGGCCCAGGCAGCGCCGTCCACTCCCATGCCGAAGACTTTTATGTACACGATATCCATCGTGATGTTCACCACGTTGGCTACCACGTTCACCGCGGTTGACAGTCCCGGGTATCCTGCCGACGGCAGGAACGACGCCAGCGTCAGTATGACGACCTCGAGCGGCGCCGACAAAAGCAGCACTCTGAGGTAGGTGTCGAAGGCGCCGCGCAGGGCTTCTTCCTTGCAGAGAAGACCGGCGAGCGGGTCGAGAAAGATCAGTCCCGGTATCATTATGGCAAAGCCTGTGATAAGGGCCATTATCAGTGCTGCGGTGAGGCTCTTTCCGGCGGACTCCCTGTCCCGCCTTCCTGCGGCGATCGCATACAAAGTCGCTCCGCCCTGTCCCAGCAGCGCATACGCGGCCGACATCACAAGAACGACAGGTACGCCGATATTGACGATCGCCATGGCTTCGCTCCCCAGAAGGTTGGATACCAGCATGCTGTCAACGAACTCGTTCAGGGACAGCGCCGCATAGGTGATCATCGTCGGTATGAGGTATTGTGAAAACTTGTTCAGAAGGAGCTTGTCCGACCTTCTGAGAGTCCTTTCTTCATTTCTTTTATTCCATGCTTGCATACATAGTTAGTATAACATAAAAGCCTGCATATTGGTCCCTGCCGCGGCTTCAAGTTTCTTAAAAAATCGTATGAAAAACGGTGCACGGCTTGCTTCGGTCAGCCAGCCATGCACCGATGCATTTTTTTGTTTGTCTTCGGGACGGTTCTGCATCCGCCCCGGCCCAGACGCTTAGAGGATCGAAACGCTTGCGATGAGTCCCGCGAATACGATCGATACCATCGATACCAGCTTGATCAGGATATTGATCGAAGGTCCGGATGTATCCTTGAACGGATCGCCGATGGTGTCGCCCACTACGGCAGCCTTGTGGTTCTCAGAACCCTTGCCGCCGAAGTGTCCGGCCTCGATGTACTTCTTGGCGTTGTCCCAGGCTCCGCCCGAGTTGGCCATGAAGATAGCCATTATGAACCCGGATACCGTGGCTCCGCAGAGCATTCCGACTACTCCGAGTCCGCCGAGGATGAGCCCCGTCACGATAGGAGCCGCGATGCCGATGCAGGCAGGCAGCACCATTTCCTTCAGGGAAGCCTTCGAGCAGAGGTCCACGCAGCGCGCGTAATCCGCATCCGCCTTGCCTTCCATGAGTCCCGGGATCTCTTTGAACTGACGTCTTACCTCGAGCACTACGCTCTGGGCAGCTCTGTTGACAGCTCCCATCGTCAGCGATGAGAAGAGGAACGGCAGGCATGCTCCGATGAAGAGTCCTACAAGCACTCTAGGGTCGAGCAGGTTCAGCGTGAGCTCCTTTCCGTCCGGCATGTAGACCAGGAGTTTTTCTCTGAAGTTCGCGATAAGAGCAAGAGCCGTCATTCCGGCAGAACCGATAGCGAAGCCCTTGCCTGTAGCCGCTGTCGTATTGCCGAGCGAGTC
>CADBFL010000203.1:2342-5464 GCA_902793875.1 uncultured Eubacteriales bacterium
ACAGGGCCGTAAGCGTCCGTAGCGAGCGTGATGCCGAGTGTCGAAAGCATTCCGACAGCTGCGAGAGAGATGCCGTAGAGGCCGATGCTCGAAGGAGCGACATCTACAGGGCAAAGACCCGAGCAGTAGTAAGCAACGATGATGGCAGCGCCGACGATCAGGATCGGCAGCATGGTCGAAGCCATTCCTGTGCCGAGACCGCTGATGATAAGCGTAGCCGTGCCTGTCTGCGAAGATTCGGCGATCTTCTGGGTCGGCTTGTATGTATCCGAAGTGTAGTACTCAGTGCAGAGCCCGATGAGAACGCCTGCGAGAAGTCCTGCGATGATGGCGAGATAGAGTCCGTAGAACTCGATGCCGAAGAGCCACCATACGAGAACGAACGAGAATATCGCTGTTGAGATAGCCGAGAAGTTCGTTCCGCGGCGGAGAGCTGCGAGCAGGTTCTTCTGGCTCGCGCCTTCCTTGGTCTGTACGAAGAACGATCCGATGACGGAGAACACTACTCCGACAGCCGCCATCAGAAGCGGCAGGGCTACGGACTTGACTCCCAGACCGCTCGAGAAGAACGCGATGGCTCCGAGAGCGCATGTCGATACCATGGATCCTACATAGGACTCATAGAGGTCCGCTCCCATTCCGGCTACATCGCCTACGTTGTCGCCTACGTTGTCGGCGATAACGGCAGGGTTGCGAGGGTCGTCCTCAGGGATGCCCGCCTCGACCTTGCCTACCAGGTCGGCTCCGACGTCAGCAGCCTTGGTGAAGATACCTCCGCCTACACGGGCGAAGAGCGCCATCGACGAAGCTCCCATTCCGAACGTGACCATCGCAGCCGTGATGTTTTCAAGTGTTTCATGGAATACAAGGTCGAGCAGCGCGTACCACAGCGAGATATCGAGGAGTCCGAGTCCTACGACTGTGAATCCCATTACCGAGCCCGCCGAGAAAGCGACTCTCAGGCCCTTGTTGAGGCTCTCCTGAGCGGCGCAGGCCGTACGGTCGTTGGCCCTGGTCGCGATGCTCATTCCGATGAATCCGGAAAGGCCGGAGAAGAAGCCTCCTGTGATGAATGCGAACGGCACATACCATGTCAGCTTGTGTGCCGCGGCCATTCCGCAGAGCACGCAGAACATGACTACGAAGAAGATGAGTACCGTGCGGTACTGGCGCTTAAGGAAAGCGCTTGCTCCGGTACGGACAAACTGTGAGATCTGCTTCATGCGGTCAGTGCCCTCATCAGAGTTCAGGACCTTCTTTGCCTGTGCATAGGCGAAGAGCAGAGCGCAGATCGAAGCAAACAGACTTATCCAGTACAGATGTGACAAAAGATAATCTTGCATGATTGATGCCTCCTTAGTTTTGATCCACAAAACGATACACTGTCATCTGTCATGATTGTTACCCACAACATACTGTTGTTATTATACTCCCGGGTATTATTGTTCTCAATAAAAAACAATGTATTGCTTTGTATTTTCACTCCTTAAAGGTATCGTAAATGTCTTGTATTTTCAATGATATTTGATATTTCTTTTGTTTTTTTGACAGTAATTCACAAAATTGTTTGTCTGCAAAAACAAATTTTGAGGCTCTTGCGCCTGTCTGACGGCAGCCCTTCCTTGAAAAAGAGACGTCCGGGGCTTACAATTGCTTTAGCAGAGAAAATCTTCCCCTGCCCTGCGCCCGGATGAGTGCGGCAGGGGTCTTATAAGCAACAGGAGAAACAAAATGGCTGAAAAGAAAAGACTGGTAACAAGAAGCGACTTCGACGGTCTCGTATGCGCGATGCTTCTGAAGGAGCTCGATATCATCGACGACATCAAGTTCGTTCATCCGAAAGACGTCCAGGACGGCAAGGTCGAGCTGACTGAAAATGACATAACGACCAACCTTCCTTTCGATCCGCGCGTAGGACTCGCGTTCGACCATCACGAATCCGAGATGCTCAGAAACGACCCGGAGAAGTTCGGAGGCAAATACTATATCGAGCCTCATGCAAAAAGCGCGGCACGCGTCGTATACAACTACTACGGCGGAGCCGGCACATTCAAGAATGTCACTGAAGAGATCATGACGGCAGTCGACAAGGGCGACAGCGCAGACTATACCCTCGACGAGATACTGGATCCAAAGGGATGGGTCCTCATAAACTATCTGATGGACCCTCGCACCGGTCTCGGACGCTTCCACGACTTCCGCATCTCGAACTACGATCTGATGATGGAGCTGATCGACTACTGTGTCGACCACAGCATCGACGAGATCCTCGAGCTTCCTGACGTAAAGGAAAGAGTCGACCTTTACTTCGAGCAGGCTGATCTTTTCAAGGCCCAGCTGAAGCGCCTTGCAAAGGTCTATGACAAGGTCGTCGTACTAGATCTCCGCAACGAAGAAGTCATCCACGCCGGAAACCGCTTCATGATATACGCTCTCTATCCTGAGACCGAGATCTCCGTGCATGTGGCATGGGGCTTCAGAAAGCAGAACACAGCCGTCATGATCGGAAAGTCCATCGTCAACAGGGCGTCGGACTTCGACATCGGAGCGCTCTGCCTTAAGTACGGCGGAGGCGGCCACAAAAATGCCGGCACCTGCCAGCTCGAGAACGATGAAGTCGATGAGAAGCTGCCTGAGATCATAAAAGAGCTCAATTCCTGATCCCGCAGGACGCAATGTTGACGCAAAAACGCAGAATTTGACGTTTTTGCGTCAACTTTTTTCCCTGATTTTGAAATAATGTAAAGTCCTTTTTACATCGAACGCGCAAAACGTAAAGTATTCTTTACATTTTGCGTGTGATCAACAAAAATGTTGACCCAATTCCGGTGAAATTTTCCGGATTTGCGTCAACATTACTTTTATTTTCAGGACTTGCCGGGCAGCCGCGCTGCCTGTGCACTATTTTCAGTGCTTGCCGGGCAGCCGCGCTGCCTGCGACCTATTTTTTGCTGAGGTATTCGTCTATCGAAGCCGCTGCGAGCTTGCCAGCTCCCATGGCCGAGATGACCGTGGCGGCGCCCGTTACGGCGTCTCCGCCGGCGTATACTCCCTCGCGCGATGTGAGGCCGTCCTCGTTCACCACGATGCCTCCGCGTTTGTTCACCTCAAGACCCTTCGTC
>CADBFL010000204.1 GCA_902793875.1 uncultured Eubacteriales bacterium
ATGATCCCTGCCGGAGCCTGAGTCCCTGTTTTCCGCAGCTTTTTTCAGAGCGATATATGCCGGCACCATCAGCATCCCCATGAAAAACTCCATGCACCTGATGACGGGAGATACGTGAAAGTCGATCGTGAAAGGAACGATGCCCGCGCCGCATGCCAGTTCTATCGCGATCCTGAGGACGCCGCATCCCGCGAAGGCTGCCGCGATCACACGGCCGGGTCTTCTGAGCACGGACATAAGAAGCGGCGACATGAACCAGCAGAACATCAAAGCGCTGACGAACCACGCCACGCTGTTGAACGAGAACGGATCGGAGCTCCACGCCTGAAGCAGACAGAGATTGACGACTGCCTTCCATGCCGCGGATGCAGGATCACTTGCCGCAAGATATGCGAGGATCACAAGAAAGGCGATAAAATGCACCGGCCAGACTTTTGCGATTTTGCCGGAAGCATAGTCCCATGTCTGTCTGAGTCCCGCGGGTATCGGCCTGTAATAATGCCTGCAGCCGATGAGAAAGCCCGAAACGACAAACAGCACCTCGCACGCCCTCGCCCCGAGATCAGCGGAGGGAGTCCCTATCGGGCTGTCCGGGTTGTACGGCGTGTGCCAGCAGAATATCATGAGCATCATTATCGCTTTCAGCCCGTCCAGGCTGCCGATCCTTTTGTTGTCCGCTTTTTTGTCCGCCATCAGGCCCCCGGTCTGAACCATCTCCAGTACAGCTTTCTGTTCATTTCGGAAAGACACGCGGAGACAGCGTAGCCCATCACATAAAACGCCGCTATCGTCGCGATTATGACAGGCGCGCTCATCGCTTTGATGTCGAGGAAGCCGTAAGGGATGTATTCCCTTCTGATCACTCCGGAACCTATGAGAGAAAGAATGATCACGGCATAGAACGTCACGTAGGATGTGCCGTAGAATATCTCCCTCCTGCTGAGTTTGCCGATCGGAGAGTCGTTCATGGTGAACGAAGCGATGACAAGTACAGGGATCGCGATATGCATGAAGAACATGTCCGGCCGCGCTATATGCATGTGCATCGGAAAGACAGGCAGCTGGCTTATGAGCACGACGATGATGATCACGGATTCGGCCACAGCCGAAGACAGCCTGGTAAAGTACACCGCCCTTCTCGTCAGCTCAGTATTTCTGCTGAGTTCGACTATATTGACGATGAAGAAGAACACCGTGAGTATGAGTGTGAACAGCGTCCCGTCCACTGTCATCCACCGCAGCATCAGTATCCCCTCTCTGTCGATGTTCGCCATGTAGATGAGCGCGAATACGCACATGACTATTATCATGGCTCCGACGAGGAGGTTCAGCACCTTCTTTTCCTTATACCTTCTGTCAAAATGATCCTCGAGCTTTTCGAGTTTTTCGGTCCTGTCGTCCATATCGGTCCTCCGGTCGCATCAGCGCGAATCCTGTCTGCCGGTGTGAGGGATCTGCTTCCATGCAAGATTCCTCGAAAAGAGAGCCTGTATGTCGAGCACGAACTGGCTCAGCAGGAATAACGGGAATATGAACAGCGCGGCAAAAGCCTTGCCGGCAGATACCGAGCGGAATCTCCTGCGTCCGAGGAACATGGTCAGCAGATATGTCACCATCGATACGGCATATCCGTTCAGGAACCCTGCAGCGACTGAGAAGAGGGCCCCTGTCTGCGCCGATCCGAAAAGGTTATGCCACCATGACTTCGTGCTGTCCCAGTACAGGAATGCACGGCTCACGCTTTCTCCGAAGAGGGGCGCGAAGAGCAGAAGCAGCGAGCGAAGCAGGAACAGAAATATGATAACGGTGATGATGCGCGAGATGAATGTCGCCATGTCGTATACCGCGAATCTGTTCTTTCTGCCCGGTTCGAAGATGGCTTTTATGCAGCTTGCCAGATGCGCCCTCGAAACGATGATGACTCCCCTCGCCCAGCGAAGACGCTGTCTCCACATGATCCTGAATGTTGACGGCTGCTCATCGTAGAAGACCGCGTCATCGCAGTAGCGGATCTCGGTCCCTTTCATGAACTCCCTCGCCGTGAACTCGAGGTCCTCCGTCAGGGAATAATAATCCCATCCGTCCTTCACAAGATCGCTGTTGAAAAGATAGCCGCATCCGAATATGCGGTTCGATGTGCCGAGCACGGTCCTGCCGCGCGCTCCGAGATAACAGCTGGTGGCAAAATATGCTCCGTACATGACAGTCATGAGGTTCTCGTTGAAGTTTGACGCCTGCCGGAAAGAACTGATGCAGTACTTCCGGTCGTAGTATTCGAAGGCATCGTTCATCTTTTCAAAGTAGTCCTTCTCAAAAGTATTGTCGGCGTTGAAGATAAAGAAGCCGTCGTAGCTTGCCGTCCCGAAGTCCTCTTCTATCTTTCCGAAAAGATGGCGTATCGCGCAGCCCATGGTGTTCTCGTCCGGATTGTTGTACTCGTAAACATGCGCATCCGTCTGCCGCGCGATCTCGGCCGTCCTGTCCGTGCAGTTATGGGCAACGACAAAGATGTCCAGGAGCTCCTGCGGGTAATCGGCGTTTCGGGCGCTCTTAATAAGGGCCTCGATCACCGTCTCTTCGTTTTTCGCCGGTATGATCAGCCCGTATTTATTTTTGCGGTCCGCATGCGGATATTTTTTGCATGCGAAAACGCCGGCTGCCGCCAGAACGATGTAGTGCGCGAAAAGAAGGCCTATCACGCCTGAAATGCATGAAAAGATCAGATTTACAGTTGCTGTGTATGTCATGATGTTCTACCTTATTACCTCGTCTCCGTTTACGCTGCGCCGGGAATCAGCAGATTAATTGTATCACTTTTTCTTTTACAGATATACTGAAGATGCTATTATTACATTGCCGTTACAGGTAAAAGAGGGTTCAGGAAAGGAGAGGGTCCGATGTTTTTTTCCAAAGATAAAGAGAAAGATTTTTCGACAAGGATGATGGCATTTACATTCTTCTATGCTATTGCTATCTATCTGCTGTTCATGGGGTTCCACTTCTGGGACAAGCATATAGATTACAAGTCGGAATGATCAGGATACTACATGTTGTCGCGCACCTCATCAAGAGACAGCTTCGGGCCGTTATACCTGAAGGCAAGCATCGTGATATCGTCGAACTGAGGAGCTCCCCCTACGAACTCGTCTATGCAGTTCTTAACATAAGGGAGTATGTCCTCAGGCTCCGCATCAGGATAGTCGTTCAGAGCAGCGACCAGACGCTCCTCTCCGAAGAATTCGTCTTTCTCATTCGTGGCCTCTGTGACTCCGTCGGTATATACGAACAGAGTGTCGCCGGCCCCGATCTCGAACTCGTGCTCTCTGAACTGCAGGCCCTCGATCATTCCGACCGCCGGAGGATGTTTGTACTTTATCAGTTCGAACAGTCCGCCTTTCTTTCTGAAGGCAGGATGTTCGTGTCCCGCATTCGCGGCGACGCCCTTCCCTGTCCTTATGTTGATCACGGCGAGCCATACCGTGACGAACATTTCGACCGTGTTGTTCTCGATCAGCTGCTCATTGGCCCTTTTGAGCGCCTCTGAAGGGCTCATGCCCGACTGCACATTGTTCTTGAGGAATATCTTGGAGATCATCATGAACAGCGAAGCCGGTATCCCCTTGCCCGACACGTCGGCCATCACGAGGGCTATGTGATCATCGTCTACCATGAAGAAGTCGTAGAAATCACCGCCGACCTCCCTTGCAGGGTCCATCGTTGCGTAAAGATCAAATTCGGATATCTCCGGAAATGCCGGGAAGGTGAGCGGAAGCATGCTCTTCTGTATGTTTGCCGCGACATTGAGTTCGGCGCCCATGCGCTCCTTTTCGGCCGTTATGACCGAGAGATCTTTGATATACTCTCTCAGGTCGCCGTCCATCTTTTTGAACGCGTTCGCCAGATCCTCGATCTCATCGCCGGTCTTTATGTCGATGTCGATGGCCTCGTCGCTTTCGAGGTTGTCGACCATTTCTTCTGCGCTGTTTTTCAGTATGCGCACGGGACCTATCAGGCCTTTGTTGATGCTCGCGTAAAGCATCAGCGTCGCTACCAGCGTAGCTCCGGTTATACTCAGTATGAGCATTGCCAGGTAGATGACCATGCCCTTCACAAGGCCCGGCAGAGGAAGGTCTGCGCAGGCGACGGCCACGGGCTCCCCTTTGCTGTTATATACAGGCGCGTATGCCGAAGCGATGAATCCGTAGATATCGTCGGATGAGACCACGACATCATCAGGAGGTGTATCCGACATCGCGGCAAGTATCGCCTCTTTGTCCTCTTCGCTCTGATACTTCTCGTGGAATCCGAGAGTATAGGCATCGCCTGCCTCACCCGCGTCCCAGACATACACCATGTCTTCTTCGTGCGGTATCACCACATAGTAGTACTTCACGAGAGTCTCTTTCTGCGCGGAGTTCAGATAAGACTGAATACTGTTGTAGTGTTCGTCTCTTTCAAAGGTCTCTACATAGCCCTGCACCTTGTCTCCGTCTATCATGTTGGCTGCGGTGCGCGCGAACTCGAATGCGTTTTCGCTGAATCCGTTCATCCGGGCAGTATAATAGCGCCCGCACACCAGTCCTCCTATGAGAAGGATCAGCACGAGAGCAAAAAGCACCATGCTGCCTGCAAGTTTTTTTCTGAGTCCGCTTTTTTCCTTTTTCATCGTTATCAGTATACCACCTGCCACCTACCGCGTATATATAATTATCGAAATAATGCTTTCGTCCGGGATTAATGCTATACTTTCCTTTAATGAAAAAGATCTTCTGTCCGCTGATCGCGCTGCTTGTGATCGCAGCCGATCAGATAACCAAATACATGGTCAGGGCGAACATGCAGCCCGGCGAGCGCATCCCTCTCATCGGGGACTGGCTCAGCCTTTATTATGTCAGAAATACAGGCACGGCATTCAGCATGTTCGAAGGCAACAGATATGTAACAGTGCTGCTTACTTCAGTGCTCATCATCGTCTGCCTGGCCGTCATCGCGACCGAAGCGAGGGCCGGGCACACGCTCGTCCCTGTCCTTCTGACGCTTGTCGCGGCGGGCGGCCTCTCAAATCTGGCAGACCGCCTCGCGCTCGGTTATGTGACCGACATGATCTCATGCGGCAGCTTTGCCGTGTTCAACGTGGCGGATATAGCGGTCACCTGCGGATGCATCCTCACTATGCTGGCCCTGCTGCTGTTCTGCAGGGAAGAGGAGGATTAGATGGAAGATACGAAAATTACCGTCACCGTCTCTCCCGAAGACGAGGGTTCGAGGCTCGATGCTTTCATCGGCTGGAATACCGAGGGTCTCTCGAGGAGCTACGCCGTAAAGCTGATAGAAAAAGGCCTTGTCAGTGTCAACGGGGATCCCGTCACATCGAAGAAGCACGCCCTTCGCGCATGCGATACCGTCGTGATCGATGTCCCCGAGCCTGAGATACTCGAGGTCAGAGCTCAGGATATCCCGCTGGACATCGTGTACGAAGATGATGATGTAGCCGTGATCGACAAGCCCCGCGGGATGGTCGTGCACCCCGGACCCGGCAACGCAGACGGCACCCTGGTCAACGCGATAATGCATCACATGGGAGATTCTCTCTCATCGATCAACGGAGTCATACGGCCGGGCATAGTCCACAGGATAGACAAGGACACCAGCGGCCTTCTGATGATCGCAAAAAACGACATGGCCCACGAATCCCTGGCGGCCCAGCTCAAAGAGCACTCGGTCACGCGCGAGTATACGGCTCTTGCGCACGACAACATCAGAGAGGATGAGATAACGATAGACGCCCCGATCGGGCGCGACCCGAAGAACCGGATGCGGAATGCCGTCGGCGGCGCCTCCGCAAGGAGCGCCGTGACCCACATAAAGGTCCTTGAAAGATTCGGAAAATACACGCTCGTAAAAGCGGTGCTCGAGACAGGCAGGACCCATCAGATAAGGGTCCACATGGCGTACATCCATCACCCTCTTGCGGGCGATGAGCTCTACGGTCCGAGGAGACAGTCCCCGA
>CADBFL010000205.1 GCA_902793875.1 uncultured Eubacteriales bacterium
CAAAGCAGCGAAAGGGAAAGCCGATCCCGTGGAGCGGTCCCGGGAAAAAGTGAAAACCGGCACATAAATAATCATAAATAATAAAGCAGTAAATAATCCGGAGATAATCCGGAAATAATCCGCAAATAATCCGTAAATAAACAGGAGACAGATCATGGAAGTAATTCTGAAACAGGATGTAAAGGGAACGGGAAAGGCCGGTGACACCGTAAAGGTGAGCGACGGCTTTGCAAGGAACAGGCTGATCCCTCAGGGCCTCGCGGTGGAGGCGACCGATGCAAACAGGAAGCAGATCGAGAGAAGCAAGGCAAAGGCGGCCGAGAAGTTCGCTCAGGACAAGGCCGAAGCCGAGGCCTTCGCGAAGAGGCTCGAGAGCGGCACTGTCGTGCTGAAGACCAAGGTCGGTGACAACGGCAAGCTCTTCGGCTCCGTCACATCGATGGATATCGCCGAAGCGATAAAGGCACAGACGGGAGAGGAGATCGACCGCAGAAAGATCGTGCTTGCGAAGCCGATCAAGGAGACGGGAGTCGAGGAGGTCGAGATCAAGCTCTTCCAGGACGTCAGCGCCAGAGTGAAGGTCAGCATCGAGGGACAGTAAGCGATGAGTGCTGGGGTCCATGCTCAAAAGCCAGGACGCCAGGGCTGATGTCGCCGCCGTCCTCAGAGCGGAGGACTTCTATCTGAAGGAACATCAGGAAATATACAATACGATGCTCGACATGGAGCGCAGAGGGACAGGCATCGACATAACGACCGTGTACTCGGCTCTCAAGCAGAGGAAGACAGCGGACATGGTCGGAGGCATGACCTATCTTTCGAGGCTCATGGACGAGGCCATCGTTCCTTCGAATGCCCGCTATTACGCCGACACGGTATCGGACAAGTCAAAGATGAGACAGCTCATCACAGAATCCGAGGCTATAAGGGACGCGGCATATTCGGCGGAGCTCCCGCCCGAGGACATACTCGACAACGCCGAGCAGAGGATACTCGAGATCGCACACAAGGCGCAGCGCTCAAGCTACGTGCCGATCGACGAGGTGCTCATCGAGAACATCCGCCAGCTGCAGGAACTCGAAAAAAACGGCTCGAACCGCGGCATACCGACAGGCTTCAGGGACGTCGACAGGATCCTCGGAGGATTCCAGAAGACGGACCTGATCATACTCGCCGCAAGACCGGGCGTAGGCAAGACTGCGTGGGCCCTCAACGTGGCCGAGCATGCCGCTTCAGTCGGCAAAAAGGTCATGGTGTTCAGCCTCGAGATGGCCAACACCCAGCTCGGAGAGAGACTCCTTTCGATGACTTCGAGCGTCCCTCTCGAAAAGATACACAAGGGCGAGATCAGCGCAGAGGAGTGGGAGGACCTGAGCGATGCCCAGGAGAGCTTCTACGGGCTCGACATGGTGATCGACGAATCCTCGATGATCACGCCTCTGGAGATGAAGAACAAATGCCGCCGCTTCAAGCAGCAGAAGGGAGACCTCGACCTCGTGGTCATCGACTATCTGCAGCTGATGAGCATGGGCGGATACAGGATAGAACAGAGAGAAAAAGAGATCGCGGCCATCACAAGGTCCATAAAGATCATGGCGAAGGAGCTCGACTGCGCGGTCATACTGCTGTCGCAGCTCTCCAGAGGACCGGAGCAGCGCGGAGGCGATCACATGCCGAAGCTGTCCGACCTGAGAGACTCCGGAGCGATCGAGCAGGACGCCGACGTGGTCATATTCCTCAAGAGGGACGACTATTACAGCTCCGAGGACGAAAGGGCCAACATCGACGAGAGCACCGGCCTCACCTGCGCCGTAAATATCGCGAAGCACAGGAACGGCCCGGTCGGCATAGCCAACCTGACATGGATACCAAGATACGTTAAATTCGGCAACATGGCGAAAGAGCAGTAGGGATGGCCAGGGTAAAACTAAGCACTGAAAAGAACAGAGATATCTTCCTGTACACCAGCAGGGTCGAGAACCTCTTCATTAGCGAGTTCATGCCGGACGCTCCGGGAGAATACGTAAAGGTGTTCCTTCTGGGCCTCATGTACGCGCAGTATGACGAGGTGATGGATTCGCGCAAGATCGCCATAGTACTCGGGCTTTCCGAGGACGAGGTCGAGGAGGCGTGGATCTACTGGGCGTCGAGAGGGGTCATCAGAAGGCGCATCGAGCTGTCAGCCGACGGACTCGAGATAGAGCATATCGAGATACTGAGCCAGATCGGTAATCTCTACGGAAAAGCGGCAGAGAGCGAGGCTGCGGAAACGGCAGCCGCAGATAATACAGAAGCCGCCGCTCCGGATGAGCCTGCCGAAGGCGAAACGGATGCGGAGCCGGAGATATACGAGTCGCTCGATGACATGGACTACGAGGATGTGACGGCTGAACGCATGACGGACAGCGCCCTCCGGGACATCTACCTGAAGTATCAGGAGGTCACGGGCAGGACGGTCTCGCGCCAGGAGACCGGCAAGATCGCCGACGCGATAAAGCTGTACGGCATAAAGCCTGAGATATTCGACTTCGCGATCGATTACTGCGCCGACCTCGAGAAGTACAGCATCGACTATATCTTCAAGGTGGCTCTCAGATGGACAGAGGAGGGCTGCGAAACGGTAGCCGAGGCGAAAGCGCTGCTCGACAGACACAGCATGAGGAATTCGTATTACAGTCAGGTCTTCAGGGCGCTGGGCTTCAACAGGCTTGCAGCTCCGGCCGACAGGGAGATCATGGACAGATGGTTCGATGAAATGGACTGCAGCATAGGCGAGGTCCTCGATGCGTGCAGGGCCGCGGCAGGCCTGAGGGATCCGAATCTCAGATACGTGAACAAGGTCCTCGAGAACCGCAGGCTCGAAAAGGGCGGCGTAAATACCAGAGCTGAGGCTGAGGCGCGCAGACAGAAGGGACCGGATCAGGCGCCGGCCGGCGGGGGGAGCCTCGTCAGCAGAAAGGTCCTGAACGATTACTTCGAATATATAAGGAACGAAGAGGAGGAAGCGCAGCAGGCGAGGATCCGTGAGATCAGCAGAAACATTCCTGAGATGAAGGAGGTCTTCGCGGACGAGAAAGAGCTGAACGCCAGGCTGCTGTCGATAAGACCGGGAGAAGGAAGCCGCGAGATGCGCGAAAGACTCAGGGACGAGAGGCGCGGCACGGAAGAGCGCAAGAAGGAGCTTCTTTCCGGCGCAGGCTATCCGGAGGATTACCTCGAGAGGCGATACAGATGCGGCGTATGCAGGGACACCGGGTATACTGATGAGGGCATGGTGTGCGGATGCTGCAAAACGCGCGCCGAAGAAGCATATAAATGGATCGGAGCAAATAAACAGCTTTGAGTGAAAAAGACAATAAAGTAACAGAAGAGAATAAGGGACAGAAAAAGCCGGCAGAGGTCTGGTCCGAGAAAGCGGAGAGCAAGTCTCCCGAAATAAGCCCGGAAGAAATGAAGACCCTGGCTTCGGCGTACGCGAAATATCTGGCAGAAAAAAAGATGAAGCCGGGCGACGCCACTTTCATAGAGCCGGAGGAGCTGACAGGCAAAGCTCCGGAAGTGAAAGCAGAAGCAACTGCAGAGACGCCTGCAAAGAAACCCGCTGCGCCTGAGACAAAGGCGGAGCAGCTGCAGAGGCGACATCAGCGCCGGAAGCGAATGCGGAGACACCTGCAGCGGCGCCTGCAAAGCCGGCAGAGAAGAAAGATGAAGGTGCGGCTCCGACTAAAGACGATCAAATGAAGATCTTCGCTGCGGAGTACGCAAGGATGCTCAGGGAAAAAGGCCTGAAGCCGGGAGACGCATCTTTCGCAGAGCCGGAGGAGCTGACAGGCAAAGCTCCGGAAGTGAAAGCAGAAGCAACTGCAGAGACGCCTGCAAAGAAACCCGCTGCGCCTGAGACAAAGGCGGA
>CADBFL010000206.1 GCA_902793875.1 uncultured Eubacteriales bacterium
GTGCCTGCCTCTGCTCTGCAGCAGAGTACCGCTGGATCGTTCGCATGCTGTTTAGCTGTTTCAGCTGTGATTGACATATCGATCTTCCTCCTAAAAATTTGTTACTTGCCGTTTTTACACGGCTGCTTGTTTTATATATTCCTCCGGGCGGATCAATTGGGGTCATCCGCTCTGAGGTTTATACCGTTTATAACTTATAAGTCCGACACTGTTTCGAAAAAATTATTCGACAGTCTCGTTGTCCTCTACGTTGTCGACTACGTTGAGATCCTGATCTACCTTCTTGGACACCTTGAGTGTTCTGTAGAGAGGATGTCCGACAGCCATCATAGCGAGGTCTGTCATGTGCATTACCTTGAGTCCCATCTTAGGGCCGGAAGCCATGACCGTGTTGGAGCAGTCAGAGCAGTTGCCGATGATGATGTACTCGCAGCCGGCCTTCTTGAACTCGAGGTTGTTCTTGACCTGTCCAGGGCAGTTGCCCGGGGGTGCCGTTAGGCATCTCTGCAGCCTGCTTGCAGTAGCAGACGTGGCCTACAGTACCGTTGTACTTCTTTACGAGGTCTTCCATTCTCTCGAGGTTTCCGCCGCATGCGCACACGAGGATACCTACCTTGGCGCCCTTCAGATCCCTGAACGGACGTGTCACGAGGATGGCACCTGTAGCCTTGGTGATCGGATCGCTGAGCTCGCAGGCCTTGCCTGTGAAGGATCCGCCCATGATGACTTCGCCGTAGCCTCTCTCGTCGAAGCCGCCCGCTTCGTCGATCAGAGCCTGCACGCTTCTGCCTACAGGAACGTCCATGAATACGTGAGCCTCGCTGCCGCCCTTGATCATTCCTCTTACTGTGATGTTCTTGTCGATAAGAGGCTTCTGATCCTCGATAGCCTTTACGCAGCTGTATACTGTCTCGGAATTGATGACTACAGCGTTGGCCGCCGACGGAAGCTTGTCCGGCTCGAGCTCGATGCCGAGGCACTCTCTTACTACCGCGCGCTCCTCGCCCATCGGATAGATGTCCGGAAGGAGGTGTCTCTCGATAGCAGGATCGTCCTTGAGAAGAGCGTCGAGCTTTTCGATGGTCTCTCTGTGTTTCTTCTTGATGGCGATGATGCCCTTGTCGGCTCCCGCGATCTCCATGATGTAGTGGATACCTCTCAGAAGCGCTGCAGGATCCTCATCGATCTGAGCGATGTTGTGGGCCAGGCCCGGCTCGCACTCGGATGCGTTCACGAGGATATATCCGTGGTCGAGCACCGGCTTGTCGTCCTTGCCGTTATAGATCTTGATGAATGTCGGGAAGCCCGCGCCGCCCTGGCCGATGATGCCGGCCTCTTTGATCATCTCGAGGTTCGATCCCTTTTTGATCTTCTCGAAAGTCTTAGGCTGCTTTGCGGCAGGCTTGATGATGATCCTGTCTTCGGTGACGTCGATGACTTCGCCGGATACGCTGGAGTGAACATTGGCGCCGAGTCCGGTCGGTGTAGCGATGAGCTGGCCCCTCTTGACCTTGTCGCCCTTCTTTACGATCGCTTCACATGGCTTGCCTACAGCGCCCTGCTTAAGTAGCATCTGAATGTTTTCCATAATACTTGCTCTCCTTTTGAAATAACGCTTGGATTTGAAATGTCTTTTGCTTTTATTTTGCACACAAAAAACGCCTTTTATTCCGTGTAAATAGTATCATCATTTTCTATCTTCATCAAGAAAAACAGCGTATTCTTCTATAAATAATCACCTTTTCCTCACGGCGTTTTTTCTATCACGGAGAGCGTTAAACTTTCTGAATATGGCATTAAGTTTTGCTTAACATCAGTAAAAGGTTCATTAATCGGGCCTTAAGCCGCAAAGGGTGTCGGAACTGTTCTTTCAAGGCCCTTCCTTTTTCATTGACTTGTTTTCGATAAAAGCGGTATTATTGTGTCGGAATTTAACGATTCCGCTTATTATTGAACACCATGATTGGAAATGATCAGAATCACTCAAGGAGGATTAATTCATGGAAAGCAGCTATACAGCCAAGATCGATTACAGCAAGTACGATCAGGACATCATCAGAACGATCGAAGCCCACACTGAAGGCGAGTACTGCAGAGTAGCTCTTGACTGCCCTGAACTTCCGGGCAGCACGATGATCGGTAAGAAGCACTATCTCGAGAGGCATTATGACCACCTGAGGACCATGCTCATGTATGAGCCTCGCGGCCATCACGACATGTTCGGTGCTTTCCTCTACAACGAGCCTGTAAACCCTGAAGCTGACTTCGGCGTATTCTTCATGGACGGCGGCGGCTACCTCAACATGTGCGGACACTGCACGATCGGCGTAGTCACGGCTATCCTCGAGGGCGGACTCATGGAGATGAAGGAGCCTGAGACAGAGGTAGTTCTCGAAGCTCCTGCAGGCATCATCAGGACCGTCGCCACATGCAAGGGCGGCAAGGTCAGAGGCGTCACACTCACAAACGTTCCTGCTTTCGTATACAAAGAGGACTGCGAGCTCGAGTACCAGGGCAAGAAGGTCGTATTCGACATCTGCTTCGGAGGTTCGTTCTTCGCTCTTGTTGACACAGAGAAGAACTTCGGCATCAAGGTAAACCCTGAGACTTCCAGATTCCTCAAGGACTTCTCGAGCTTCGCACTCGAAGAGATCAACAAGAAGTTCGAGATCCAGCATCCTGAGCTCGACATCACAACAGTAGACCTCGTAGAGAACTACTGCACGACAGACATCGACTTCAAGGAGACATGCCCGGATGCGAAGTTCGCTCTCAGAAACCTCGTAGTATTCGGCGAGCCTCATGATCCGCAGCTCGACAGATCCCCATGCGGCACAGGCACATCCGCAAAGATGGCCTGGCTCTACAAGAAGGGCGAGCTCGGCGTAGGCGAGAGCTTCGTATACGAGTCGTTCATCGGAACGAGATTCACTGGTACGATCGCAGCTGAAGGCCCTAAGGTAGGCGAGTTCGACACGATCATCCCGCAGGTCACAGGCGCTGCATACCTCTGCGGCGAAGCTACATGGTTCATGGACAGAATGGACCACCTTCGCGAGGGATTCACGATATAAGAGATCACCAGAGGTCACCGAGACCGGACAAATAACGGAGATCGACAGATCGCGGTAATCGGACTGATCACGGTAATCGGACAGATCGCGGTAATCGGACTGACCGCAGTAATCGGACAGTCATGGTAATCGGGCAGATCACAAATAATGGGGGGGCTGTTGCACTGAATCAAACAGTGCGACAGCCTCATTTTCATTTACGCACAGGCATGTGCTCTTATTCAAAACATCCTCGCGCCCCGCTGCAGAAAGCCGTCTCTGCGGCAGCTGTTTTCGCCGGCTCCGTCGTTTGTGTATGATCGGCGGATTCTAATCAGGTCATACACAACGGGTCTCATGTCTGTTACATAACATGTCTGCCGCCCTTACACGAGGGGCCTCGCGTCTGCTGCACAACGGGCTCCC
>CADBFL010000207.1 GCA_902793875.1 uncultured Eubacteriales bacterium
GCGGTCATCTTTGCGGCCGCAGCGTCTGTCATTGCCGTCAGAGTGGCTCCGCTGTACAGTCCGGTCAGATAATAGATGACAGCCAGCAGGATGCTCCCGGCAAGGTTTCCAAGCCAGCAGAACGCCCAGAGCTTCACTGTATCGCCGGCTGTGACCGTCTTCCTGAGAAGGCCCGCCGTCATGACCATGTTGTTTCCGGTGAACAGCTCTGCACCGGCTACGACCACGAGCGACAGGGCGACGCCGAACGTGCAGCCCATTACCAGCTTAGTGAACGGAGAGCCCGCCATGGCGCCGCTCAGGGTGAATACGAGCAGCACCCCGAAGCCTACATACATTCCCGCAAGCGCAGACAGCAGAAAATAGCCGGCCGGATTCTTTTTCAGAAGAGCGGCCTTCGCGGCTGCCGCATTCGCTGCTGCTGTGTAGTCTTCGCTGAACATTCAGTACCTTCCTATATGTGCAGGAACAGTCCCGCCATTATGAAATACGTGCAGAGGGATATCATGTCGGTGATCGACGCCATCATAGGTCCCGCCATCAGAGCAGGGTCTATGCCGATCTTCTTTGCCATCATAGGCAGCATGGAGCCGATCAGCTTTGCGATCATGACGATGAGTATCATCGAGACGCATACAGTGACCGCGACCATCGGCGGGTTGTGGTCGAGATAGACTATCCTGAAGTAGTTGAGAACGCTGAGACAGATGCCGACGATCACTCCGACTCTTATCTCCTTCCACATTACCTTCAGAAAATCCCTGAGCTCGAGTTCTCCTGTCGCCATTCCGCGGATGACCAGCGTGGATGACTGTGAGCCCGAGTTTCCGCCGGTGCCCATAAGCATCGGCATGTATATGACCAGTTCGATGACAGCCGACATGGCGTGCTCAAAATTTCTCAGTATGCCGCCCGTGATGAAGTACGAGCACATCAGCAGAAAGAGCCACGGAAGTCTCGCCTTCACGTGCTGCCAGACCGACCTGTCGAGGTATTCCTTGTCGGTGGTGTCGATAACTCCGCCCATACGCTCGATATCCTCTGTGGTCTCTTCTTCGATGACCTCGAGGATGTCGTCTACGGTGACTATGCCGACAAGTCGGAATTCATTGTCCACTACCGGAATGGCCAGATATCCGTATCTGGTGAAGAGGTCCATTACCTCCTCCTGGTCGTCGTCGACATGAGCGACTACCGGGTCCTCATGCATGATGTCCGCTATCAGCATGTCATCCGGCGAGATGACAAGAGATTTCAGAGAAACTACTCCGATCAGCTTGCGCCCCCTGTCGAGCACGTAGCAGGTGTAGATAGTCTCTGAGTCGAGGCCTACCTCCTTTATGTGCCCGAGCGCCTCTTTGACCGTGTCCGTCTTTCTCAGATTGATGTACTCCGGCGTCATCAGCGAGCCGGCGGTATCCTCTTTGTACTTGAGAAAGGTGTTTATGAGCTTGCGCTCGTTCTTCGGCGTCTTTTCGAGTATCTTGTCGACGATGTTCGAAGGCAGTTCCTCAAGAACGTCGATCATGTCATCGAAGTCGAGTTCGTCGAGTATGTATTTTACCTCGGGATCGGTGATGATGTTTATGATGTCTATCTGATCATCGATGCTGAGCTCGGCAAATACATCGACGCTGATGTCCTTCGGAAGCGCTCTGAAGAGGACGACCATCCTCTGGAGGTCGAATTCGCGCCTGATGTCCACAAGAAGTTCCGCTATCTCGACTTCGTTGTGCTTAAGGAGTTCATCCCTGGCCTGGAAGTATTTTTTGGACTCGAGAAGCTCGACTATCCTGATAAAGGATTCATCATATGCCTGATCCATGTCAGGGACCATATTCACATTCTCCACCGGTCTGCCCTCCTTTCCGCTCTTCTGTTTCAGTATATCTGTTTCAATATATATCGTATGCTTTATTAAACAGGAGTTTTTTTCAGAAAAGAAAAAATTCCTATTCCGCTCCCAGCATTTCGCGTATCTCTGCCTCTGTGATGATGGCGACTCCGAGTTCACGCGCCGTCTTGTTTTTCGCCGATCCCGAGTTCGGATCGTTCGTTATGAGGAAGTCCGTCTTCGCGGACACCGATCCCGCTACCTTGCCGCCTTCGGCTTCTATCTCAGCCTTGAGATCTTTTCTGTTCGCGTAGTGCTCGAGGCTGCCTGTGATGACGAAGGTCTTTCCGTCGAGCGATGTGCCGGCATCCTCGAAGCTCTCATCGAGCGTAAGGAGCCCGAGCAGTTCTGCCACGACAGCCGCGTTTTCCTCATCAGCGAAGTAAGCCGCGTAGTCCCTTGCCATGACATCGCCTACCCTGTCTATATCCTTCAGCGCCTCTTCATCGAGGGCCTGTATCTCGCTCCATCTGTTGCGGCAGTGCCTGCATATGATATTCGAGTTCTGAACGCCTATGCCCGGCACTCCGAGGCCGTACAAAAGCCTCGCCGGCGTGGTATGCGAAGCCCTCTTCGCCGACTCTATGAGATTATCATACGACTTTTTGCCGAAGCCTTCCATAGAAACTATGGCATCTTCGTGCATATCCAGCCTGAAAAGATCGGGAAAGGTCTTTATCGCGCCGATGCCGATCAGCTTCAGCAGCCCGGATTCCGAAAGGCCTTCGATGTTCAGAGCGTCCCTCGACACGAAGTGCGAGAACTTCTTGACGTGCTTTGCCAGGCAGTCCGGATTGGCGCAGTGGAGGGTCTTCGTGCCCTCTTCATCCCTGACCAGAGTCGGCCCGCCGCATACCGGGCAGCTGTGCGGGATCTCAATATTGCCGCTCCTTGTCAGGTTGCCCGCAAGCTGCGGGATTATCATGTTGGCCTTGTAGACCTGCACGGTATCGCCTATGCCCAGCTCAAGGTCTTCCATTATGTTTATGTTGTGCACCGAAGCCCTCGATACAGTCGTGCCCTCGAGCTCGACCGGATCGAATATGGCCACCGGATTCAGAAGCCCCGTCCTCGAAGGGCTCCATTCTATCTCCCGCAGCACCGTCTCGGCCTGCTGGTCGCGCCACTTGAATGCGATGGAGTCTTTAGGGTACTTCGCCGTCTCGCCCTGGTCGCGCCACTTGAATGCGATGGAGTCTTTAGGGTACTTCGCCGTCTCGCCCAGAGTCGCCGAGTATTCGAGATCGTCAAGGGTCAGTACGAGTCCGTCCGACGGGATGTCGAAATCCGCCACCGCGGCCTCATAGCCGTCTATCGCGCCTGAAAGGGACTCCGCGTCGACCATCACATAGTCCACCTCGTCAAAGCCCTGCTCCTTCATCCACTCCATCTGATCGCGCCTGCTCCTGAAGTCAGCGCCCTCCGCCCTTATGAGCGCGAAAGCGTAGAATCCGACTTTCCTTTCGGCCGTGATCTTCGGATCGAGCTGGCGGATGCTGCCGCTGCAGAGGTTGCGGGGGTTCTTGTATTTCGCGTCTGCATCCTCTATCGCCTCGTTTATCTTTTCGAAGTCCGAATACCTTATGACCGCCTCTCCCCTGACGACCGTCCTTCCCTTATGCGGGATGGTCTTCGGCACATTGCGGCAGGCGAGCACGTTTGCCGTGATCAGCTCGCCCTCGACGCCGTTTCCTCTCGTGACGCCCTGGACG
>CADBFL010000208.1 GCA_902793875.1 uncultured Eubacteriales bacterium
GAGACCCTCAGTCTCGAAGAATTCGCAAGACTGGCAGACAGTCTGCAGGAGGCATGATTTGCAGGAAAAGGAAACAGTCACATTCAGGGAAAGAATAAGAGTGATCCTCGGCAGGCTGCTGGTGATACTCAAGAAGATCGGTGTTTTCATCCGGAATATCTATTATAAGATATTCCCGAAGAGAGAGGCCCGGTATTATGACGCCGAGAAGCACGAAAAAAAGTATCTGCTTCTGATGGCGCTTTCGGCTCTGCTGATCAATCTCTACATGGAGGAGTTCGCCAGGATAACGACGGGGGCCTTCGCCGGCCTGATATGGGCGGTGACGCATCCTCTCATGTTCGTGTTCAACGCGCTCTTCATCTTCACCAGCATGACCTTCGCGCTTCTGTTCAAGCGGCGCAGGTTCGTATGGTTCATCATCGGACTTCTGTGGGTCGCGCTCGGCACGATCAACGGCGGAATACTGCTTTCAAGGATGACGCCGTTCACGCTGTACGATCTGCAGAACGTGGCGGACGGTCTCACGATCGCCACGACCTATTACTCGATGACGCAGATCACGCTCGCCATCATCGTGGCAGGCCTGCTGATAGCGGCGATAATCCTCATCTTCATCCGCAGCGAAAAGTGGAGGAACATCAATTACAAAAGGAGCATCGCGGTCATACTGGCTTCGGTCCTCGTCACCTTCGGCGCGACCTACGGCATGATAGAGTCAGGCCGCGTAGACACGTTCTTCGGAAACCTCAACTACGCGTACAGGGACTACGGCCTGGCATACTGCTTCCTCACCACATCGGTCTCGGGAGGCATCAGCAAGCCGAAAGGATATTCGTCTGAGCTCATAGAGGGCATTCTCGAGGACAAGACAGAGAAGGGCCTGGATACTGCTCTCGAGCAGAAGGACGACAGCCTCGACCATCCGAACATCATAGTCCTGCAGATGGAATCGTTCACAGTGGCTCAGGACTACGCAAACATAGAGGTCTCGAAGGATCCGACGCCTGTATTCAACGAGCTGTACAAAAAGTACTCCTCGGGCAGTTTTGAAGTGCCGGCATGCGGAGCCGGAACGGCCAACACCGAGTTCGAGGTCCTTACGGGCATAAGCGCCAAGTTCTTCGGTCCGGGCGAATACCCTTACAAGGGCAAGCTCAGAGAGCATACTCTTGAGAGCATGGCGTATGTCGCCAGGAGCCACGGCTACGAATGCAGCGCTTTGCACGATCACCGCGCGCTCTTCTACAACAGAAACGAAGTGTACGCAAACCTCGGCTTTGACACATTTACCTCCGTCGAATACATGAACCATGTCTCGTTCACGCCGACCAACTGGTGCAAGGATACCGTCCTGACCAACGAGATCATGGACATCATGCTGAATTCAAAGAGCAGAGACTTCATGCACGTGATTTCCGTCGAGGGCCACGGAGCCTATCCGACAGAGCGCGTATTCAAGAACCCGTACACAGAGGTGACCGCTCCTGACGAGGAGACGAAATGGAAGTACGAATACTACCTCAACGAGTGCCACGAGATGGATACCTTCATAGGCGAGCTGATCGATGCGATCGAGGAGAGCGGAGAGCCGACCGTGATGATCATCTACGGCGACCACATCCCGGCGCTCGATGTCAAGGAAGAGAACTACAAGCAGCCGGATCTTTACTCGACCCGCTACGTCATATGGGATAATATCGGTCTGCCTAAGGAAGACCTCGACATACACTCGTACCAGAGCGGAGCTATCCTCCTCGAGGACGCGGGGCTTCCTTACGAGGGCATACTCTTCGACTACCAGCAGAGCAATTCCCCTGACAGCAAAGACTATCTGAAAGATCAGGAAGCGCTCGCCTATGACATGCTCTACGGCAAGCAGTACAGCTACGGAGGCAAGACTCCTTACAAGAGAGTCAACATGCAGATGGGTCACAAGAAGATCGAGATCAGGGACGTGGTCAAGATCGGCGACCGCTACTATATAAGAGGAAAGAACTTCACGGAAAGATCGATCATAAGCCTGGACGGCAAGCAGCTGTCGACGGTATATCTGTCGCCTACCCTGCTGGCCCTGAACCAGAGCATCGATAAGGAAGACATAGAAAGGCTCGAGGTCAGCCAGGTCGATAAATCCGAAGAGGAGATCCTGACGACCGTCGGAGCCAACGAAGAGCTGTAAACAGGGCCTGATCTGCCCGGCTGCCCTGATACGAATTGGAACCAAACGGAGCGAAACATCGAAATGGTTCCAATTGCAGGACGAAAACGGGAACAGAATTGGAACCAAACGGAGCGCAGGATCGAAATGGTTCCAATTGCAGGCTGAAATGAACGGTGAAATTGGAACCAAATGAAGCGCAACGCCGAAATGGTTCCAATCACAGGACGAAAACGGGAACGGGATTGGAACCAAATGGAGCGCAACGCCGAAAAGGTTCCAATCACAGGACGAAAACGGGAACAGGATTGGAACCAAATGAAGCACAGGACCGAAATGGTTCCAATTACAGGACGAAAACGGGAACAGGATTGGAACCAAATGAAGCACAGGACCGAAATGGTTCCAATCAGGGAGAAGGAAGAATGGCAGAAGAACTGAAAAAGAAAGAAATGGTCAAAGAGGAATCCGCGGAACCGGCAGAGACTGCAGCTGAAGAGACGAAGACTGAAGCTGCGGCCGCGGCCGCGGAAAGTGCGGCTCCGGCAGAAGCAGATGCGGCTGAAAGCGAGGGCAGAAGCGATGCCGGAAACGAAGACGACGGCAAGTCGGATGTCGAGGGCATACTTGAGATCGCCGACGACGGATTCGGTTTTCTGCGCTTCGACAACTTTCTCACGTCGAACAAGGACATATACGTCTCGCCGACACAGATCAGGCGATTCGGGCTCAGGACCGGGGACAAGATACTCGGCATAGCCAGAAGGCCGCGCGGCACAGAGAAGTTCGGGGCGCTGCTCTACGTCAAAGAGGTCAACGGCCTCGATCCGATGAGCGCAAAGAGACGTCCGTACTTCGACAACCTCACGCCGGTATTCCCGGACGAAAAGATCG
>CADBFL010000209.1 GCA_902793875.1 uncultured Eubacteriales bacterium
ATTTTTATCCGTCTGCCTAAACAGAGAACTCGCCTCGAAGCTCGTGGATCTGTCATTGCATCCTCAGTCACTTGCGAGCGCGGGGAGTTTTCGCCGATACACTGGGTACCGGGGTATCGTCTCAAACATCCAGCCGCTTCGCAGCGCTCCGTCGGTGCAGCTGACAAGATCCGCTCGCGACTCTCGGCTCGCATCTCTGTCTATGCAGACGTCTTGAAATACTAATTCGACATGTATTCCGTATCGATCATGTCATACGGCACATCGTGCGGATCTCTTCTCTTCATGTTGTCGAAGTGCGTCTTCATGAACGGCTCAACAACATAGTAGAGCAGCTTTCCGTCGAGATCGAAGAAGAACACGCAGAACAGTCCCGCGTATACGGCAGCTGCGAGCCCGATGATCCTTCTGATGATTTTGAATAACTTCATTACCGGCCTCCTTTCTACCAACTGTCGATATCGTCAAAGTCGAGCAGTGACGGATCGAGCGGTTCTTCGCCCATTACCGTGAACATGTAGTCGTTGATGATGCGCCTGATTTCTGATCTAGGAACTGTCCTCTTGTCAGGCAGCGCGTGCGGCATCCAGATCGCGTGGATGTTGCGGGCTCTGAACTCGTCCTCGAAGAGTCCTACAACTCCCTGCATTCCCTTGCACTGGAGCTGGTCGTACATCATGACCATGTCGCAGTTGAACTTTTCCATGTTCTCCCAGAGCTCGAAGATGTGCTGCAGTCCGCCTACGGCCATCCTTCTCATCGGAGCCCATTCGTGATACTTCGCGCAGTCGAGCAGACAGTCCTCGTAGGAATCCGTTCTGATCTCCATGTCGAACATCAGAGAGTCCATGTTGATGATGGTGTTGAGGCCCCAGCAGTTGTAGGCCCATGTGCACCATGCGGAGTAGTAGAGAGGAGCGCACGACCATGCGATCACTCTGTGGCGTGTCATCGGGAATGTGTTGATGTCTTCCTCAACGCACTTCTCCATGATCTTTCTGACCTTGGCGTCCACCTCATGCCAGAACGGTCTCTCGCCATACTGCGAGTAGAAGATCCTGTACAGAGCCTGGGCTACGCCGTTGATCGGATAGTTGCTGGTGTTGGAGGCAACGTCCCACTTCTCCCACTCGAACCTTGTCTGCTGGTTCTGCAGTTCGATGTGCTTCACAAGCTCATCCCAGTGGAACTCAAGTCCGGTCTGCTCTTCTATGAACCTCCAGGCCATCTCGATTTCCTTAGCGCAGTTCTCGAGGACGGAGTCGTCGTCGAACTGCATTACCTGAGGCATCGCGAAGAGCGGCTTGTTCATCATCCAGTCCTGAATGACGGATGTACCTACCGAGCTGTCGCAGGCCTCGTTTGTCGTAACCATCGCGACGTATGCATCAGGAACATCGTCCTCGATATAGATGCCGGCCTCAGCCTGACACATCGGGCAAGGGTCGCCCGGAAGTCCGTATGCCTGAACCGCGTCGATGTAGTTGAGCACTGTGTGGTTGTTGCAGTGGCATGTTACGAAGTAAGGGATCATCTGTGTCGGCAGATAATAGCCGCCCTGATCCATGTACGGATAGATGATGCCGCCCCAGACCGTCTCATCGGTACCGATAGTCTTGGCTCTCAGAGCCGGATCTCCGCCGATGTTAAGGTCTCTGTTGAAGAATCCCGTGATCTGGTACAGGCATGCGCTTGTGATGCCTCTGAAGTGCCATGCGGAAGCTTTGAGCGTCTCGCCTCTCATTCCTTCAAGGCATCTGTCGAACCAGTGCATTACCGTCAGGTATGTCTGGCCCATCCATCTGTATCTCCAGGTTCCCTTGAGGAACTGGATAGCGCCCTTAGGGCCGCCGCCGTACACCATGAGGTCGCGTACGATCATTCCGTAGTTGTACAGCCAGATGTTGTTGAAGTAGTACATGGTATCCTTGATACCGCGCCACTCTCTGTGCTTATACAGACCTGTCTTAGGGATGTACAGGTCGCCGAGTCTTCTTTCTCCGTGAGGCTTGCCGTAGACGAAATCCCTTGCAGCCTTCCTGAAGTCGACATCTTTGAGTTTGCTTAAGTCAGGTTTTTTCATCTTACTTGCCCTCCTGGATCTTCTTGAGCTCTACGCTCTCGACGAACGCCTGGAATCTCGTCCTGAGCTGTCCGGATGCCGTGTTGATGTACTCCTTCTCGATGGAGCATACCGGATATCCGAAGTCTCTAGGCAGAACGATCGTGTCGATCATTCTCTCGAAGCTCCAGTATTCGCAGAACTTGTTGGATTCCACGATGATACCGTCTGCCTTGTATTCTTTTGCATAGTCGGCGAGCACCTTCTTGCGGTGTCTCATCTCCTGCTGCTCCATGAATCTCGCGCACTGGCTCGTCAGCAGGTAGTGTCTCGCGACTGCGGTCAGCGGATCCTCGCCCTCTTCGATGTTGATGTGCTGTCTTGCCTCGAGCGAACCGTAGCAGTGTCTGTCAGCCACCACGAGAGCGCCGCAGCTTTCGATCAGCTTGATGAAGTCGGGATCGTCGTTCTCGGAACCGGCGAGCAGCACTCTGATCTTGAAGTTCGGCTTGTCGTCAGGCTCTCTCTTTTTGATCTCTTCGAGAGTCTCTCTCAGCTTGTCTACAATGAGATACTTAGGACATACCATCGATACCAGCGTGATGACGCTGAACTCATACCCGGTGATAGGCGGGTTCTCGAGCTTGCGGAAGTTGCCGATCTCAGTGACGATATCGTTCACTTCGTTGTTGATCTCGATCGCCTTCAGAATGGCCTTGTCCGAAGTGTCGACTCCGAACTCGTTCGCCAGGAAGTCGAGAACTTTGATCTTGAGCTGTTTTCTGTAGTGGTCGATGCTGTTCTCGTTCTTCTTGAACGGAACGTCCGTGAATGAAGTCTTGAATGTCGCGTTGTTGATAACGTCATCCATGTATTCAAGATGCTCCTGGAATCTGCATGTTACCGTGCAGGTCTCTGTAGCGAGCTGGGCGTCGATAAAGTTGAAGCCGCCCTCCAGGGCTCTTTCGAGAAGCGATCTGCCGTAGTGGCAGTCAGGCGACGTGCACCGCGGCGCTCTCAGTCTGACTGCGAAGCAGCCGGGCAGATCAAGAAGGACCTCAGGCATGAAGTAGCAGGTGTAGCCAAGGCAGATGTTTCCGTCTTCCTTGCCTTTGCGCACGAGCTCGTTGTTGGCTTCCTGCAGAAGGTCCTCAAAGTAGATCAGATGCTTTAAGTCACGCATTATGTGTCACCTCTCCCTCTCTGAGTTGAAACGCGCAGGAAACTGATGACACGAATCGGGTTTTCTGCTAAAGCAAGAAAAACTCCGCAGTCGCCCGTCCGGGGCATACTGTTCCTACAATAATACTCCTGGTTTCATTTTAAGGCTATTGTTAACGATGTGTCAATGAAATATAAACCGGGAAACTGCTTTCAGGCATTCGGTTTTTGTATTTTTTTAGTACTTGACGCGGGAGGTTTTCAATATCCCCCATATAGGGTTGCAAAACATCTTCAGATACTATATTTTCCAATTGGGAGGTAATTTATGAGTCACGAACATACACATGATCACGAGCACGAAGCTCACGAACACGACCACGCAACAGCTCACGGGCACGAGCACTGCGGCCACTGCCACACGCACACGCACGCCGACGGCACGACCCATTCGCACGGTCACACCCACATTCACGCGGCGGCGTCTTCTCCTGAAGAGGCCCTCGCTCTTCTGAAGTACATGCTGGACCACAACCGCCATCACGCCGAGGAGCTGCATGACCTTGCTCACAGCTTCGACGAGGTCGCGGGCGACCTCATCCACGAGGCGGTCGACAAGCTGGGCGAAAGCAACGACCTCATCGAGCAGGCCCTGTCGCTCATACAGAATCAGTAAGGCTTCGGTCATTCACGAACGACAAAACGGCGCCGCGGGGGCGCCGTTATTTTTTGTACAGACTTCTGAAGTTTTCAGTTTGCGGCTGCTTCATTTATCTGCTCAGCAGTTCCGGTCTCTCGCACTTCTTCCGTTGCGATCGTGACTATGTCGCCTGCTATGTTCACCAGGTTCAGCATGCCTCCGAAAAAGACTTCCCCCACGATCGCCACTGTTCCAAGAGGCAGCGCTTCAAGGAATACCATTACGATCGTCAGCCCCAGCAGGCATGATCCCGGCTGGTTCGGAGCTCCGATAGACAGGAACAGCACGAGTATGCCGACCGCTATCGAGTCTCCGAACGAAAGCGGCGTGCTGTTGACCGCGACATAAAGCATTGCGAGCATCGTTATGATGAAGCAGTTGCCGTCCAGATTGATCTGCGCCAGCACAGGCATCGACTGCTCCATGCGGCTTCTGTCAAAACTGAATGCCCTTGCGCAGTACCGGATATTGTACGGCACCGCATCGAAAGCGGATGCGATCCTCGCGTTCTCGCGCATCAGAGGGACCATCTTCGCCAGGAAAGGCCGCGGCTTCACGCCGCTTCTGAGCAGTCTGAGGACATAATATCCCAGCAATATGCCGAGGCTTGCAAACGCTACTGCGATCATCTCCGCCAGATAAAGAAGCGATATGTACCCGTCGCTGAACAGTTCGTCCAGTATCGACATGAACGCGCACAGCGGAAGAGCGTACATGACTACTGAAAGCATCCTCGCGAAAAGGACGTACGCGGCATCTATCGCCGTCTTCATCATGTCAAAGTATTTCCCGACGGAGCAGAACGCATACGTCGTCAGGACCGCCAGTATTATCAGCGAGTAAGGCATCATCGTCTGGAACGGTGTGAATATGTCCGAAGGTATGAGCGACGGGATCAGCTTTTCGGGATCCAGATCGATCATCCCGTGGGTGTATTTGCCCTTCAGGTCATCATCGGAGAAAAACAGGTCTGTGAACACCCAGCTGCTTAGTATCGCAAGCACTACCGACAGGATCGACGAGCTGATGGCGTTCCTGTGCAGCCTCCTCGCGTTCGACGCGCTCTCCGCCAGTATATACGTATCCGTCAGATGCTTCAGCATCGACAGGAATGTCACCGGAGCTCCTATCATGAGGACCGCGTTGATGAAGAGATGTTCGGTAGGAAAGACCAGCTTCTCTGCCACAAAGTACTGCAGCTTTTCGGATGCTGTATAGCGCAGCAGAGTATACACCAGTATGCCGAGAATCATGCTGAAAGCATACAGTCCGACAGAGTACAGGTGGTTCCTCTTCATCGTTATAGTGATCCTGTTGCGGCCGGAACGATAGCTGTAGTCTATCTTGTCCGCATAGGCCCTGAGTATCCTGTCCTCTGGAGTGGGCCTGGAGGGATCCTCCGGCTCAGGGTCGTACATGCCTCCTTCGAAGCTCAGCTCTATGGCCGAGTCTCCCATCCTGCGGAATCCCGACAGGATCACAGCGCAGTCGGGGTTTTGTCTCTGCTCGAATATCCTGTAGCAGAGCGCTTCAAAGATGACCAGAGTCTCTGCGATCATCGCCTTTGATACTCCGTTCTCCTTCAGCAGTTTCCCTACGTATTCACTCGCCGAAGGATAGTCCTTCGACAGATCATGCATTTCTACCTTTCCGAAGTCTTTCAACCGGTCTCCCGTCCCTTTTATACAGACTCTGCTTTCTCTACTTTGTGCCGTTCACGAGCACGTTGAGATCGTCCTCGCCGAGGCCGAAATCCTCGTC
>CADBFL010000210.1:0-2253 GCA_902793875.1 uncultured Eubacteriales bacterium
GTATCTGTTGGCGATGTTCTGTACCATCTCGTCAAGAGTCTTTCCGCTCTCATCGACCTGGTTCTCGAAGTATCTTGTGCCTGTGCATGTCTCTTCGCATACAACTACGCCGCCGCTTGTCTCGACGAGGTTGTGCATCTTCCAGTTAGGAATAGCCATCGGAGTACCTGTTATGAGGATCCTCTTCTTGCCCTGCGCAACGCTTACGCCGTCCTTTACCCTCTGCTCGAGCTCGTCGCACAGTTTGTTGACCATTGTTGCGAATCTCTCAGGATCGTCGTAGTAAGCGATCTGCGAGATGAGCAGAGTGTCTGTTCCGGAGATAGGAACGCACTCGTTTCTTCTGAGCTTGTACAGTCTCTCGAGAGCAGCTCTCTTGGCATTGATCTTTTTGATATTCTCAGCAAGAGCTTCCGGAGTGACCTTGTTGCCTGTTACCTTCTCGACTACCTTGATGAGGTCCTTGATCTCGTCGGCCCACTTCACATAGTCCTTTTCTCTCTTCATCTGAGGAAGATCCATTACGTGCAGAGGAACGTCTGTAGCGAGGATCTCATAAGCCTTCTTCTTGCCGTCGCATGTAGTCTCTCCGATGTAGACGTCAGCCAGTCTGTAGAACGGGCATGTCTTGTCGAATCTCGCGCCGAGCATAGCTTTGATCAGCGGGCAGGTGTTGGCAGGCAGATATCTCTCGCCGCCCGGTACCCAGAACTGCGAACCTGCGCAGAGGCCTGTTGCGATTCCGCCGGCCGCGAAGATGACTTCATCAGGTACATAAGCGCAGAATGTGCCGAATACCTTGCCGCCGTTCTTTCTGAACTCAACGAGCTCGGATGGTCTCAGTCCGTGTACATCAGCGAGGACCATGTCGAAATAGTCCATGGCTGCAGGTCTGTTCTCCTGCGACATGAATACGTCACCGATCGCTCCCGGAAGCACTTCGCAGAGCATGTCGTGCATCTCGAGGTTCATACCGAGTTCAGCCCACATTTTTTGATTGTCAGCCATAATATTTTCTCCCTTACTTACACATAGTAATAATCCGTTCTGTACAGTCAGGGTCGACTGTCCGTACACAGTAATTTTACTATCCGCAAGTATGGCCATTAAAATAGATAAAATCTATCACGGTTGTTGAACATATAGAGATAGGCTATAGCGGGAGCTGGAGGGGGTTAAGCATATCTAACGGGGACAGGCACCGTTAGGCATCCCTAACGGTGCCTGTCCCCGTTAGATATGTTATACTTACCGCATGGAAAGAAAGAAAGTTCTTATAATCAATACAGGCGGCACCATAGGGATGGTGCGGACTGAGAACGGTTATGCTCCGCAGAAGGGCGCTCTCATCAGGGAGCTCAGGCAGATACGCGACCTCTCCTCACCCGACATCCCCGAATGGGAGCTGCTCGAGTTCGATCCGCTGCTCGATTCGACCAACATAAGATATGAGCAGTGGAATCTCATCGCAGACGCCATCGCAGAAAAATACGACGCTTTCGACGGCTTCGTGGTGCTTCACGGCACGGACACTCTCGCCTACAGCGCGTCTGCCCTGTCGTTCATGCTTGAAGGGCTGTCAAAGCCAGTCATTTTCACCGGCTCCCAGATACCGCTGTGCGAACTGAGAAGCGACGGGAAGGACAATCTGATAACTTCGCTGATCATAGCCGGCGAAGGAGTCGTGAGCGAGGTCTGTCTGTACTTCGGCAACTCTCTTCTGCGCGGCAACCGGTCGATGAAATACTCCTCCGACGGGATGGTGGCTTTCACATCGCCTAACTGGCCCGAGCTCGCGAGAGCCGGGATCGACATAGAGTACATGCACCCGCTCGTGAAGCGCCCGGATGCCGATGTTTCAGGCGGTCTGAAGGTGACGAAGATGAAGGACTGCAGGCTCGGAGTAATCAAGGTATTTCCGGGCATACGCTTCGATATCTTCGCGCCTGTCGTGCAGGATGACCTCGACGGTCTCATCCTCGAGACATTCGGCAAGGGCAACATACCCGAGTACGATACTACTCTCATCTCTCTGATCTCCGAAGCCTCCCGGCGCGGAACGACCGTCGTGGTATGCACCCAGTGTCCGCAGGGGACTGTCAGCCTCGGAGCCTACGAAGCGGGTTCGGCTCTCCTTGCTGCAGGAGCGGTGAACGGTCACAACATGACGACCGAGGCCGCGGTCACCAAGCTGACCTGGCTGATCAGCAAAGGCCTGCCGCCTGAAGAGATCCACCGCCTCATGGAGACGGA
>CADBFL010000210.1:2275-7366 GCA_902793875.1 uncultured Eubacteriales bacterium
CTATTTGCCCGTTTTGATCTTGCGGCGCTTGATCTTCTGCGTAGTCGTCTTTTCGAACGGCTCGGTCCTGAGATATACCTGCTTGATGCGCTTGAAGCTCGGCATCTCTCTGCTGATCAGCTCGATGTCGGCGTCTGCCATGGTCTGTATGTATTCTTCGCTCTTGCCCTTCACCTCTTCGGCTTCAGGGTCATATACGATGTGCGCAACGAGCCTGTAGTCGTCGCCGTCCGGCTCGCCCATCACGACGTTCTCGACCACATACGGGATCTTGCCTATAAGCGCCTCTATCTCTTCAGGATATATGTTCTTGCCGTTCTTCAGGACTATGACATTCTTCTTGCGGCCTGTCAGGAAGATGTATCCGTCCTCGTCTATCCTTGCAAGGTCGCCGGTGTTGAACCATCCGTTCACAAAGACTTCCTCGTTGGCCTTGTCATCATCGAGATATCCCTTCATGATGTTAGGTCCCTGCGCGAAGAGCTCGCCGATGCCGTCCTCGTCAGGATCGTTTATCATGACCTCTACGCCCGGCATCGCATGCCCGACAGAGCCCGGTCTTCTGTAGAAATAGCTCTCGGACGCGATGGTCGGCGAGGTCTCGGTAAGTCCGTAGCCCTGCACGGTGAGGATGCCGAAGTCCGTAGCGTATTCGAGTATCTTCAGGTCGAGTCCGGCCGCTCCGCTTATGAGGAACCTCAGCTTGCCGCCGAGTCCGTCGATAACGTCCTTGAATATCTTCCGTCTCACGTCGATGCCCACCTTCATGAGCGCTTTTGATATCTTGCGTCCCGTTTCGAGTTTCTGCAGCTTGCCTTCCTTCTCTGCAGTCTTCAGGACCTTGTTTATCATCGATTCAATGATCAGAGGCACGCAGAAGAACGCAGTAACGCCGTACTCCTTAAGCTCCTTCTGCACGTATTTGAGTCCGCTGCAGAATACATTGGTGCATCCGTTGCTGATGAACATCAGGACGCCCTGGTTGCCGAACACGTGGTGGAGCGGCAGGAGTATCATCTCGACATCGTCCTCGAAGATAGGCTCTACCTTCCTCATCGCTGCGATGGTCGATGCGATGTTGCGCTGCGAGAGCTGCGCCGCCCTTGCATCGGCGGATGTGCCCGATGTGAATACGATTATGTCGGTCGCATGCTTGTCGATGACTTTGAATTCAGGTTTGTATTTTTTGATCATCGCCGCGAGCTCAGGCATTTTCTCCTGAGTGAAATCGCTCATCGGGATCAGCGTCTTTGCGGCGACCCCTTTCTTTTTGATGATGCTGTCAAAATCCATGCCGAGACTCTCGTCATAGATGATGGCATCCGCCTTGCACTTGACGAGGGAGTTCACGATCTCTTCTTCAGGAAGCCCCTTGTCGAGAGGCACGACTGTCCCGACGTTTATAACGACGGCGTAGTACGCCACCAGCCACTGATAGGAGTTCGGTCCGATGACCACGATGCGCTTGCCCTTCAGCCCCTTGCTGATGAGGTAAGCCCCCAGAGCATCGAGATCCTCTCTGAACTTTTTATACGTGATCTCCGTTTTGGACGTTCTGTCCGCGTTCTTGTAGATGAATCCGATGTTGTCTCCATATTTTTCGGCAACAAAATCCATTATCTCTTTGAGATCCTGGAATTCGATATCATACTTGCATTTATACTTTCTCATTACGGTCCCTTCTGCGCGCCGCACGGCACGATCCATACTTAATATTTTTTCGCTTTTATAATTTTAACAAAACAGGAGCGATTTCTCTACAGATTACAAAAAATGAAACCCGGATCACAGATCCGGTTTCCACTGACACTATTTAGAGACTTAGTGGAGGCCGACCTTCAGGGTCTGAGGGCGTCCCTGTATTCCGGGAATATCTCAAGGCTCCGGGCCAGTATCCCGTGCAGGTAAGCGATCAGCGTGCCGTAATTTGTGATCGGAACGCCCTGGTCCGCCGCCTGCTTCGTGCGCCTTTTGACTTCCTTTTCGTTCAGCATGCAGCCTCCGCAGTGAACGACGAGCGCGTATCCCGAAAGGTCTTCCGGAAAACCTGTGCCGCTTGCCGTCTCGTATACGAGGTCCCTCCCCGTACGCTCACTGAGCCACATCGGGATCTTCACAGAACCTATGTCTCCGCACTGCCTGTGATGGGTGCAGCCCTCAGCGATCAGGACTCTGTCCCCGTCCTTCAGGTCCTTTACGGCGGCGACTCCCTTTACTGCTTCATCGAGCAGTCCCTTGTATCTTGCCATGAGTATGGAGAAAGATGTGAGAGGAATGTCCGCCGGAACGGTCTTATCCACCTTGCCGAAGACCTGAGAGTCTGTGATGACGAGGTCGGGCTTCCTGCCGAGGCCCGCAAGCGTTTCCTCAAGCTCTGAGTCGCGAACGACTACGGACGCCGCTCCCGCATCGAGTATATCCCTTATGGTCTGCTGCTGAGGCAGTATGAGTCTTCCCTTCGGGGCGGCCTTGTCGATCGGAACGACCAGCACGATCAGGTCGCCCGAGTTTATTTTATCCGCCACGATGCGGCCTTCATTTCCCGCAGGCTTAAGGGCCGCGATGCGTTCTTTCAGTTCGTATATCCCGTCGCCCGAAAGAGCGCTCACATGTATCATCCCCTGGCTGCCCGACGCCACCGCCTGCAGGAGCCCCGGTTCTTCTTCTCCGAGAACATGATCTTCCGAGTCTTCTGCTATGTCGCTCTTGTTGAGAGCAACGAGGAAAGGTATGTTCCTTTCCCTGAAAAGACCCGCAAGCTCGCCGTCGGTCTTCCTGAGACCCTCCGATGCATCCACCACAAGAACGGCGATGTCGGTCTTTCCGAGGATCTTCTTTGCCTGGGCGACCCTCTTCTCGCCAAGTCCGCCCTCATCATCGAAGCCCGGCGTATCGATCACGACCACCGGTCCGAGCGGCAGTATCTCCATCGCCTTGCTGACCGGATCGGTCGTGGTCCCTCTCACATCCGAAACCACCGCAAGATCCTGGCCGGTCACCGCATTGACGATGCTCGACTTCCCCGCGTTCCGTGACGACGCTCGACTTCCCCGCGTTCCGTCTTCCGAAAAATCCTATGTGCACTCTCTGGCCCGAAGGCGTTTCATTCATGTTTGCCATGTATATCCCCTGTATCTGCTATTTCTCGAGGAACCAGCGGAAGCCGTACGGTTCGAGCCAGTACTCGCTCATCCTGCCTTCTCCCGGTATGTATTTTCTTTCGGGCACGACCATGTCGATGCGTTCTCTTGTCTCGATCTCGGTCCTGCAGTGATGCTCCGAGAAGTTGAAGAGTCCGAGCATGCGTTTGCCGTTGTATTCCCTCACCATGCCGAGCACTCTGTCGTCGCCGGTATTCACAGGATAGAGCTTCGCGTCGGAGTGGAATATGTCGTTGTATTTTCTTATCATTACGAGATGCCGGATCGCGTGGAATATCCTTCCTGTCGGAGTCGTCAGGTCGTGCCTGTCCTCAGCCTGCTCCCAGTCGAACTTCCCTCTGTGGATGTTGCGGCTGTCAGCCCATCTGCCCGGATCATCGTGGTATGTGTAGTCGTTGAGCATGCCCACTTCATCGCCGCTGTACAGAACAGGTATGCCGCGCAGGGTCAGCATGCAGGCGTGCAGCATCACATCGGCCGCTATCCCGCGCTCAAGAGCCTCTTCATTGCCCTCATAGACGGCAGACTCGACGCCGCAGAGCGACGCGGTCGTTCCGCAGAGCCTGGCGTCACGGAACTTCTCGGAATCGTTGTAGAGCTCTCCCCTCGACGGGCTTACTCCCCATCTGCCCGTGAACCAGTCGTTCAGGTATTTCTTGTGCGCGGCCTCTTTTACGCCGAACCATCCGAGATAATCGTAGTCGAGACCCCAGCCTATGTCATCGTGGCATCTCAGGTAATTCTGGAATATGCAGTTGGCCGGCAGATCCGCGACCTGCTCCAGCTGATGCCTTAAAAGCCTGACGTCTCTGGTCGCAAGCGTATGCCAGATTGTCGCCATCGTCGTGACGTTGTAGAGCATGTCGCACTCAGGCTTATCCTGTGTGCCGAAGTAAGGCACCACCTTGCTCGGCTCCATGACGACCTCTCCCAGCAGCAGGACACTCGGGCAGACTATCCTGCAGGCGATGTTCATCATCCGGGTCAGGCTGTGCACCTGCGGCAGATTGCGGCAGGTGGTGCCGAGCTGCTTCCATATATACGGCACGGCGTCCAGTCTTATTATGTCCACCCCGCGGTTGGCGAGATAGAGCAGGTTGTCCGTCATGTCGTTGAACACCATCGGGTTCGCATAATTGAGATCCCACTGGAACGGATAGAACGTCGTCATGACTATCCTGTTTATGTCCGTAAGATAAGTGAAGTTGCCGGGCGCTGTTTCAGGGAAAACATCCGGCATGGTCTTTTCGTACTGCGCCGGGATGTCCCAGTTGTCGTAGAAGAAGTACCTCCCCTGTGCGGACGGATCTCCTTCTCTGGCGGCCTTTGCCCACGGGTGATCCTCGCTCGTATGGTTCATTACGAAATCGAGGCACACGCGTACGCCCCTTCTGTGGCAGGCGGCGGTAAGCGCCTCGAGATCTTTCATGGTTCCGAGATCCGGCCTCACCTTTCTGAAGTCGGAGACGGCATAGCCCCCGTCGCTCCTGCCCTGCTCCGGTGTATCCAGAAGAGGCATCAGGTGGATGTACTTTACTCCGCACTCCTTAAAGTATTCGAGCCTGTCCTTTACGCCTCTGAGATCGCCCGCGAAGTTCTCAGTGTACAGCATCATGCCCATCATCCTGTTGGAATGATGGATATGCGGGTTGCCGGCCCTTCTCGCGTCGACGTCCTTCAGGGTCTGCTTTCGCTCGCCGTAGCTCCGCTTCAGCATCTTCACGAAGTAATCGAAAGCCGCCTCATCATCGTACAGCTCCATGTAGAGCCATTTGAGCTCATCGTAATGTTCCGCCAGTCTCTCTCCGAAGACGTTGCGGCGTTTCTTTGCGGCGCTTTTGGCCTTTCCGGTCTTTTTCTCAGCTGTCTTTTCTTTTTTCACTTTTCTCTTGCTGTATGCATGCCGCTCCGGTACGGTGCTCCGGAGACA
>CADBFL010000211.1:0-910 GCA_902793875.1 uncultured Eubacteriales bacterium
GTCGAATGGAAACACTGAGACTGACTACAAACGAAAGCGACATCGCGCGCGCCGGAGAGATGATCCGAAACGGCGGTCTTGTCGCTTTTCCTACGGAGACGGTGTACGGGCTCGGAGCGGATGCTCTGAACGCCGGGGCCGTAAGGGCTGTATATAAAGCCAAGGGCAGACCGTCGGACAACCCGATGATAGTGCATATCGCATATGTAGCGGCTCTGGGCGAGCTCATAAAGGGCGGGATGGAGGCTCTTGATGCCGATGCGCACAGGCTCATCGGGGAGCTCTGGCCCGGACCTCTGACGCTCATATTCCCGAAGTCTGACATAGTGCCTGACGTTACGACGGGAGGTCTCGATACGGTGGCGGTGAGGATGCCTTCGAACGGTACTGCGAGGGCTTTCATAAAAGAGTCCGGAAGACCTGTAGCGGCGCCGAGCGCCAACCTGTCGGGAAAGCCGAGTCCGACTACGGCGGAGGACGTGCTCGAGGACATGGACGGCCGCATCGATGCCGTCATCATGGGAGAGATGTGCGACGTCGGCATCGAGTCCACCGTGCTGGACATGACAGGCGAGGTGCCTGTCATACTGCGGCCGGGAATACTCAGCAGAGAATACATCAGCGACATCCTCGGCAGGGAGGTCGTTTACGATCAGTCGCTGCTCGAGATCCCCGAGGTGATAGCAGACCCTGATGACGGCGCGGCGGATACTCTGTTCAGACCGAGGTCGCCGGGCATGAAGTACAAGCACTACGCGCCTGCTGCGGACGTCATCCTCATTGAAGGGAGCTATGACAGGTTCCGCCTCAGGTCCAGGGAGCTCGGTCTCGAGGCCATGAAGGAAGGCAGGAAGGCTGCGATCATCGACTACGGAGACGATCCGAACAGGGCGGCCCACAAGTTCTTCGC
>CADBFL010000211.1:968-3997 GCA_902793875.1 uncultured Eubacteriales bacterium
GTGCGCTCGATGGAGCAGAAGGGCAAGGGCTTCAGCGTAATGAACCGCATGCTCAAAAGCGCCGGCTACGACATCGAATAGGGCGCTGACGGCATCCGGAAACCGCAAAAACCTGTAAAGATATTAAAAAAAGTATAAACATATTAGTCCCAAGCAACAAACGGAGGTAAAAAAATGGGTAAGGTAATGGTATTCGATCATCCGCTGATACAGCACAAGGTTTCACTGATGAGAGACAAGAACACGCCGGTAAAGGAATTCAGAGCTCTCGCCAGAGAGGTGGCCATGCTGATGACATACGAGGTCACCAGGGATCTTCCGACAAGGGAAGTGGAGATCGAGACGCCTATATGCCCTGCAGAAGTCAGAATGCTGGCCGGAAAGAAGCTCGCCATCATCCCTATCCTCAGAGCGGGTCTCGGCTTCGTCGACGGAATGCTCGAGATGATCCCGAGCGCAAAGGTCGGCCATGTTGGGCTCTACAGAGATCCAGAGACGCACGAGCCTGTAGAGTATTACTGCAAGCTCCCTGAGGACATCGACAAGAGAAGAGTAATAATCGTCGACCCGATGCTCGCCACAGGCGGAAGCGCCATTGCGACCGTGGATTCCGTAAAGAAAAGAGGGGCGAAGGAGATCAGCCTGATGTTCCTGATCGCGGCGCCTGAAGGCATCGAAGCCCTTACCTCCGCGCATCCTGACGTAGATATCTATATCGCGGCAAAGGACAAGTGCCTCAACGAGAACGCGTACATCGTGCCGGGGCTGGGGGATGCGGGGGACCGTATCTTCGGAACGAAGTAAACGACTCTTCAGCGCTTGCAGCCGCGCTGTGAGCAATAATAATTCGTCGTACAGAGTCGTACAGAAATGGAGAATAAATTATGAAGATCGTGATCGGCTGCGACCACGCAGCATATGAAATGAAAGAGGCCGTCAAGGCGAAGCTCGAAGCAGACGGATATGAAGTGATGGATGTAGGCTGCCACTCGAGCGAGTCGGTGGACTATCCGAAATACGGACATGCGGTCGGCAAGGCCGTTGCGTCCGGAGAGGCCGACAGAGGCATCGCCATCTGCGGCACGGGCATCGGCATCAGCATAGCGGCAAACAAGGTGCCGGGCATCAGAGCCGGAGTCGTGCACTCCATAGAGACCGCGCACTGGACAAAGAACCACAATGACGCCAATGTGCTCTGCTTCGGAGCCAGAGTCGTCGACCTCCACACGGCGCTCGCCATGGTGGATGAATGGCTCAGCACTGAATTCGCGGGAGGCAAGCACGAACGCCGCATAAAAGAGATCGAGGACCTGGATTTCTGAAGCGCGGCAGGGAAAGCGATGCGGTTAGTGTAAAGTAAATGTGGAGTTTTTGAAGAATAGAAAGAGAAGAGGATGCGCGCGGCAAGCCCTCCCCAATCTGGGACCCGCCCCAGCGCGCCAAAAAAATAGAGATTGATTCCTAATGTAGAATAAGGGTTGGAAAAACCAAACTACTGAAAGGAGTCATCTCTATTATGGAAAAGATTATACACCTCGTTGAGGCATATTTGGGAAAAGTTTTCACAGTACACGCATACGGCATCACAGACCTTGACGCAACAGCAAGCGAACTGAAGAAAGACAGCGAAGAACTTAGTCGGAAGATATTGCAGGTTCTCGTGGAGAACATGAATAAGTCCTTCCGTGAAGACAAGACATCCCGTAAAGAGATGGGACTCGTGATCAAGGAGAAAGACAGATCACGCTGCATACTGACAGAGCTAGGAGAGATCAGCTTCAGTCGGGATTACTACTACAACAGGAACACAGAAAACTACGAAACACCGCTTGATGAGATGTTGGGCATCCAGCAGAGAGCCAGGATCGGAGAAACGATCAGTGCCAGGCTTGTAACAAAAGCGACCAGTGAATCATATGCAAAAAGCAGTCAGGATGTGACAGGAGGATTGGTAAGCAGGCAGACTGTGAGGAACCACATACTGAAAGCACCGGAACTTGAGAAGCAACCGGAAAGCAGCGGGAAAAAGCAGAAAAGAGTCCTGGATGTATATGCTGATGAAGATCATGTGCATCTGCAGAAACCGGGAAAAGAAAAAGGCAAGAGGAATAAAGCCGTGCCTATTGTGACTGTCACTGAAGGAACTGTAAACATAAGCAAGGAACGCAATGCCACGATCAATCCGATGCACTTCGTTGATGAGAAGATGGACAGCAAAGAGATATGGGCCAGCGTGGAAGGTTACATAGACAAGGTATATGACCTTGAATCACTGGAAGAGATAAGGCTGCATGGTGATGGAGGATCGTGGATAAAGAATGGTCTTGAGAACCTTAATAATGTGGAGCATGTGCTTGATGGATACCATCTGCAAAAATATCTCAGATCGATCAGCAACAGGTTTCCAAAGAAAAGTGTGAGATACAGGATCAACGAGGCTCTTGCAGAGAATGATCGTGACAAGGTAGAGGCGATCCTGAGAAGTCTGGTCGATGAGTGCCAAAGCGAAAAAGACCATGAGAAGATCCGGGAACTGCATACATATCTGTTCTCGAACTGGGAAGCGGCAGTCAACAGATTTAGGGAAGACATGACCGGCAGCTGCACAGAAGGCCAGGTCAGCCATGTCCTGTCTGAGAGATTCAGCAGGAATCCAATGGGATGGAGCGAGGAAGGACTCGGGAAACTGTCGAAACTGAGAGTATTCTGTAAGAATGGCGGAGAAATAACGGCATCTCATTTCAAAAGTTCATTCAAATGTGCCGAGTCATACAAAGCGTATGCGGATCGGTATCTCGAAGAGCAAAAGAAAGATTACGACCTGAGCTGGATGAACGATCTGACCGAACAATATGTTTTTGACACCGCAAGCGGAACACAGCAGGCAATAAAGATGCTCGGCAGGATCCGGAGCGATGTATTATGTTAAAACGCGCGAGCTGGGGCGGGACCCAGGCGATAAAGGGCGGGCTTATGCGAGCGCGAGCATTAGGAGTCAAGCAAAAACTCCACAATAAGTTGACACGACC
>CADBFL010000212.1 GCA_902793875.1 uncultured Eubacteriales bacterium
AGAAACCACAAGGTGACTGACATCGCCGCGGCGAGGAAGTTCCTCGATGAGATCGGAGGTTTTCCGGTCATAGTCAAGCCGGACGTGGGAGTCGGAGCGGCGGACACGTGGAAGCTCGAGAACGAAAAGGATCTCAAATGGTTCTATGATAACCTTCCCGATCATCCTTACGTGATGGAGGAGTTCGTAGTCGGCAATATCTGGTCGTACGACGCCATATGCGACGCGGACGCGAACGTCCTCTTCGAGAGCTCGAACTGGTTCCCGCCGTCGATCGCCGACCTCGTCAACAAGGGTCTTGAGCTGACATATCATACGACGCCCGAGGTGCCGCCTCAGCTGAAGGAATACGGCCGCAGGGCCCTGAAGGCCTTCAAGGTGAAAAGCAGATATGTGCATTTCGAGTTCTTCTGCCTGTCGGAGGCGAGAAAGAACCTCGGAGAGGTCGGGGAATTCGTCGGACTCGAGGTCAACATGAGGCCTGCCGGAGGCTACACGCCTGACATGATGAACTACGCCCACAACTGCGATGTGTACGAGATCTGGGCCGAGATGGCCGCATATAACGAGAGGCGCCTTCCGGACATAGGAGGCGACCGGTTCTGCGCCTACGCATCGAGAAAGGACATGCATCAGTATAAGCACAGCCACGAGGAGGTGCTTGAGAAGTACGGAGACTGCATGAAGATGTGCGAGCGCATGCCTGACGTCCTTTCCGGCGCCATGGGCAATCAGATGTATACGGTAGTGCTGGATACGCAGGAGGAAGTGGGCGGATTCAACCGCTTCGTCACGGAGCACGCCCGATAAAGAGAAACGGCGTCAGGTCCTTCTGACGCACCGGTAAAGAAACAGGAGAAAGAGAAAATGAACGATTACTATCATAAGGAGTACAGCTGGATACTGGACAGAGACATGGAGCACGCGGTCTTCGGAGACAGCGGCAGATGGGTCGTGGCGTTCCCTCCTCAGAACGGCCACACATACGATTTCAGGAACTTCGGCATGATCGATACTATCGCGCCGTGGATAGAATCGGGCAAGATCAGGGTGCTCTGCGTCGACAGCATCGATGAAGAGACGTGGTCCGCCGAAGGGCAGGACGAAAGATACAGGCTCGAGCAGCAGGAGAGATGGTTCCACTACGTGACGGACGAGCTCATGCCGAAATACCTCGGCGAGGGCGAGAGGGCGCTGACAACGGGCTGCAGCATGGGAGCGACCCACGCGGCTAACTTCTTCTTCCGCCGTCCGGATCTGTTCTGCGGCATGATAGCGCTGAGCGGACTCTACGACACGAACTATTTCTTCCATGAGTACAGGGATGATCTCACCTACGCGAACTCACCTATAGAGTTCATGCGCGGCATGCCTGAGGACCATCCGTGGATGGAACTTTACAGGAGAAGCGCGATCATATTCTGCTCGGGACAGGGAGCCTGGGAGGACGAGATGAGAGAGGACCTCAACGAGCTTGATGTGGTGCTGAATGAAAAAGGAATAGAGCACTGGGCGGATTACTGGGGCTATGATGTCAATCACGACTGGCCGTGGTGGAGAAAACAGCTGCCGTACTTCATGGGGCACGTGGTAGGCGAGCCATAGAGCGCGGCGGGCTGGGATAAAGCGGCATATTGCGAAAATATAACTTTTTTATAACTAATTTGGCCGATTCCATTGACTTGGATCGGCCCGTTTTTTTATAATTTATCCGATAAAAGGGACAGCAGGGCTGCCCCTTTTCTGTAGGATGAAGAGAAACTGAGGAAGGACCCTGATGAAAAAGAACAACAGACTGGCTTTCGTATTCAGCATGCTGCTTTCGATGATGCTTATAGTATCATCTGTCGGCGCGGCGTTCGCGCTGCCTGAAACACCTGCGGGCGGGACGGGCAGCGGCACTGAAGATGCCGCAGGCGCCGGCGGGAACGGCGATGCCGGTGATACAGCCGGCTCAGGCGGGAGCGGCTCCGACGGGCAGGATGAACAGGTCGGTCAGGAAGGCGGCGAAGAAGAGCAGGATCAGGACGGAGACGCCGGCGCGTCCGGAACGGATGAAAAGTCCGGAAGCGCATCCGAAGACCCTGAGAAGAAGGCCCCTGAAAAGGCAAAGAAGCAGAACCTGCTCGGCGCGCCTGCGACCAGAGGCGACGGCGATGAGGAATATTCCGATCAGGTCATAGACCTCCGCGGAGTCGGAAGCGATGATAAGGATTTCATAAAGTCATGCGTCGTATACCGCAGAGGACCGACGGAGCTCAACTGGACAGAGGTAAGTGACAACAATCCCGTAAAAGCGGATGACGATGTGCGTTTTACGCTTTTGTTCGAGCTGCCTCCGAGGACTCTGAAGGACAGCGAGGGAAAGCTGATAAACGAAGCCGTCTACACCATTGAGATGAGCGGCGATGCTGCTGTGGATCCTCATAAAGCAGAAATGAAGGATGCGAACGGCAGGGTAATAGGCACTTATGAGGTGAAAGAGGTCGAGCGCCAGCCGGGAAGCAACGTGTGCGGCGTGGTAGAGATCGAGTTCACGGATGAATATATCAGAGACAATACGGGCAAACACCAGGGGGACAACGGGAGCCGCACGAGCGGAGAGATCGACTTTACCACCTCCGCTTCAACATGGACGGGCACAGGCGAGACCGAGAGGATACACATCAGCAATTCGAGCGAAGATGTATCCCTGATCGTGGTCGACCCGACTGCCAGGGGCGACATCAAGATAACAAAGTGGGATGCCGGCAACAGAGGCACCGGTGAACTTACATACACCATGGAGGTGAACTCCAGGTCCGGGACTTCAGGCCCTGTTACCATCACGGATACCATGAGCGGAGGAGAGCTCATAAAGGGAAACGGTAATTTTCAGGTAAAAAAGAACGGCGCGGAGGTGACGGATTATGACCTGCAGCCTGCCGCAGACGGCACCGGCTTTGTAATGACGCTCGGAGCCATGGATGAGAACGATAAGTACGTCATCACTTACGAGGCGTACTATCCGCTGCTCGTCAACGGCA
>CADBFL010000213.1 GCA_902793875.1 uncultured Eubacteriales bacterium
GAACGGTATCTCAAGCAGCAGGGATATGGATCCCTTGAGAGAGTCCGTCGGCTTGTAGTTGTTTTCTCTGTAATAGGCCTGCAGCATCATGAAGCGCTCATCGCCTTTGAACGTCTTCTTGATGTGCTTTATCCACGGCGCGAGGGCGTTTTCCCTGTCGCGCTCCTCTGCCTGCACGGCGTCCGCCCTGCGGTAGAGCGGCAGTACGAGGAAATTCATCGCAAGGCTGAGGAATATGATGGCATAGGCCGGATTATCCACGTGCCTGTCCGCGATGACGAAGACTATCTCAAAGAACAGTTCGAGCGGGCCTATCAGTATTCTGTACAGTATGGCTCCAAGGCTCATTCTTCAGTCTCCTCCTCTTTGTCAGCTTCGAGCTCATCGTGTTTTGCGATCAGATAGTCCGATACCCTCACTGCTCCCTCTCCCGGGTATGCCCAGGTCTCTTTTCTGGCTTCATCGCGGCCTTCGGCGAATCTCGTATCGCTGAGGCATCTGTCGATCAGGCCTCCGACATCCTCCATGTTTTCTTCGGTAAGCTTCATTCCAAGCTTCGGAAGCACTCTGAATGTCCACGGCTCTTCATCGAGCCAGCATGCGTCGTAAGGGGCTGTATCATACTGTACATCCGTGTAGATGAGCGGCTTGTCAAAGACAAGGGCAAAATCGAACATCACGCCGGAGAAGTCGGATATCATGATGTCCGACCGCCTCAGTACCTCGAAATTGTCATTGTCCCTGTTCCACTCGATGCGGTCGCTCTCCGGATATTTTTCCATGAGCGAGTCTATAAGCTCCTTCTCGCTCGTGTATGACTGCGGGTGCGGCCTTATGATGATATGGCAGTCCGTCTTCAGCAGCGCGTCGATGATCCTCCCTCCGAACCTGCTGAAGATGGCGCTCTCTCCCCACGACGGGGCAAGCAGCACTGAAGGTCTGTCATTGCTGACCGCGCCTGCTGATTCCAGGCGGGCCTTCATCGTGTCAAGCACCGGAAGTCCCGTCTTTACTATCTCCTTGGCAGGTATTTTTCTGACCTTTTCGAGCGCCCGTATCTGCTTCTCGTGATAGTCTCCGGATGTAAGGACGGCGTCATAGAAATCTATGCCGAACATCCTGTACATGGTAAGGTCGCTTGCGGCGTGCGCGATATGCACGTAGTATCTGACATTCTTCGATCTCTTCCAGTAAAGGACGTCCAGACTCGGAGTGGTCGACAGCACGATGTCCGCATGCAGAGTGTTGAGAGCGGCAAAGGCTTTGTTGCCCTCGCCGATAAATCTGCATTCTACATATTTATATGGCTTGTCAAGAGCCGGGTCATCCGGAGAAGATGTGAGATACAGTATCTCAGTCTGTCTGCGTTCGAACTCATCGCAGACCGGCTCAAACACGTTCCAGTACCGCTTGTGGTCGGAGAATATCACAAAGTCGTGGCTGTCTCCTTCGTTTTCGGCAGCCTTGCCTCCGCTCAATAAAAAACGAGCCTTGACTGTGATGTCCTTGAATTTGTAGACACCGGTTCCGAGGACTCCTATCAGGATCGTAAAAAGCATGCTCCCTGTTCCGGGATCGATATAAAGCGGATTCAACAGACCCTCCTTGCGGTAAATTGGTTAGATATTGCAGTCATTATAGCATAATAAAGGATGGAATTCTGATGTTATTGGTGGTATTATGCATATTAGTTCACGAAACAGGAGCATTTTTAAGTTCATGAACAGACAGGAACTGGATATATTGCGAACAATAATCGAGCATTCCTATGTCAGCCAGCGTATTTTAGCTGAAAGATCCGGGCACAGCCTGGGGGTGGTCAACAAGGCTCTGAAGTCTCTTACCGAAAACGGCTGTCTTGATGAACACGGCAGGCTTACGGGCAAGGCAAAGAAGGAATGCACAGCGAGGGAGCCGAAGAATGCGATCATCCTTGCGGCAGGTTTTGGCATGCGCATGGTGCCGATCAATTTCTCGACGCCCAAAGCATTGCTTGAAGTCAACGGGGAGCCTCTGATAGAGCGTCTGATCAGGCAGCTCCGTGAAGCCGGCGTTACGGACATTACAGTCGTGGTCGGCTTCATGAAGGAAAAGTTCGATTATCTCATAGATGAGTACGGTGTCGACCTGGTCGTCAACACCGAATACGCGGTGAAGAACAACCTTTCTTCCGTCGCTCTGGCTGCAGACAGGATCGGCAACACCTATATCGTCCCTTCGGACATATGGTGTGAGTCCAATCCGTTCAGCGTTCACGAAATGTATTCATGGTACATGGTCACGGACAGCATTGACAAAGAATCCGATGTGCGCGTCAACCGGAGGATGGAGCTCGTCAGGACGAATGCAGCTTCAGGCGGCAACGCGATGGTGGGAATAACCTATCTTCTCGAAGAAGACGCCGCTGACATCAGAGACAGGATCACGGCCGCGAGCCGCGACAGCGCTCATGACGACGATTACTGGGAGATCGCTCTTTATCAGGGCGATAAAATGGTTATACCCGCGCGCGTCGTCCGAGCTTCTGATGTGGTCGAGATAAACACGTATGAACAGCTCAGAGAGCTTGACGGTGAGTCGAACCATCTGAGATCGGATGAACTTGATGTCATTGCCCGTCAGTTCGGCATCGATCCGGCAGAGATCGAAGACATTTCGGTGCTGAAAAAAGGAATGACAAACAGGTCTTTCCTCTTCTCTGCAAAGGGCGGCAAATACATCATGCGCATCCCGGGAGAAGGCTCCGACAAGCTGGTCAACAGGGCGCATGAAGCCGAGGTGTTCGGGGCCATCAGCGGCCTGGGCCTGTGCGACGATCCCGTGTACATCGATCCGGGCAACGGCTACAAGATCACGAAGTTCCTCGACGGCGTGCGCTGCTGCGATACCGAAAACCTGCAGGATCTTGAGCGCTGCATGAAAAAGCTGCGGCAGTTCCATGAGCTTCGCCTGAAGGTCGGCCATTCCTTCGACCTGTTCGGACAGATAGATTA
>CADBFL010000214.1 GCA_902793875.1 uncultured Eubacteriales bacterium
GGATACAGAGTTTTCTGAGGAGCGCGATGGTCAGCCGGATGATCAAAAGATGCGCGGTGATCGGCGAGAACGGGATAACCGGCGCGGTCTTCGGTCTGGCGGACGGCATAGAGATAGATATAGATCCTCTGATCGAAAACGAGGGCGGCATGCTGTGCATGGTATCCGCCGGAAGCGAGAAGATGTTCGCCGACCGCGCGTCGGATGAAGACCTGAGCTGCCTGAGGGTGGCGACGGTCACGGACGCCGGCAGGCTGGTGATGCAGACCGGCGGCGAGATCATCGCCGATATTTCGACGGAGTTCCTCGCATCGATGGGGGCTCCGAAGCATGCGGACATAGAGACCGGGCCTGCGGGCAGCTGGCAGAGGAGCGAAAAGTACACCGGGGACGGGAGTTTCACCGCCGCGATGAGGGCCATGGCTCAGGATGTGAATGTGTGCTCGAGGAGGGGCCTCGCCGAAAGATACGACGCGAGCGCCGGCGCGGGCACTGTACTGATGCCCCACGGAGGGAAGAACCAGCTGACGCCTTCACAGGCCATGGCATGCAGGCTGCCTCTCGAAAGGGGCAATACGGAAGACTGCATCATGGCGGCATGGGGCTTCAATCCTCAGATCGCGGAGGCTTCGCCGTATCACGCGGGATATCTTTCGGTAGTCGAGGCGGCGTCGAAACTCGTGGCGTCGGGCGCTTCTCCGGAGGATATATTCCTCACAATGCAGGCCAGGTTCGTATTGCCCGAAAAGGATCCTAAGGGACTGGCAGGGCCGCTGTCATCGATGCTCGGAGCCTTCGAGGCTCAGCTCGGGCTCGGCATCGGGTCTCTGGGAACGAACGAAAAATGGGTCGACGGGGCCTACGCTGACGGAATGCCTCCGACGCTGATCGCGACCGCGTCGTCGATGTCGAAAATAAGAGAAACGGCCTCGCCGGAATTCAAGGAGGCCGGCCACAAAGTCGTCATAATAAAGCCGTATACAGATGAGTACGGAAACGGCGTGGGCCAGGGACTGCCTGAGCCGGCTTCGCTTGTCAGGGTATGGCGGAAAGCGCATGAGCTTCTTCAAAGCGGAGAGGCCGTGGCGGCTTACGCTCCGGGAGCCGGAGGCATAGGAGAGGCCGTGATGAAGATGTGCTACGGAAACGGCACCGGATTTTGCTTCGAGCCTGAGGTGTTCAGGGACTACGAAGGCCATGAGCGCAGCAGCGTCGCGTCTTCTGCGCGCAAGTCGGCTGCCATGAAGGACATCTTCAGCTATAACTACGGCAGCATAATACTCGAGCTCGATGAGGATGCAGAGCTCATGGGCCGCTCGATCAGCATCGAAAAGCTCGGACACACGACGGATGACCGCAGGATCACGCTCGAGGACGAGAGCGTGGATATCGGAGAGCTTCTGATCCTGTTCGAGGGAAGGCTCGAGAACGTCTGGCCGACCAAGGCTGCGGGCCAGGCGGGCGATGCTCCGAACATAAAATACAGCGCGCGCAGCTGGCACGCCCCTATATTCAAGCGCACCGAACCGAGGGTGCTCATACCGGTGTTCGCGGGCACGGGATGCGCTGCCGAGGCGGCGAGGGCCGTGAGAGAAGACGGCGGAGTGCCGGGCATCATGATCATAAAAGACAGCCTGCCGGGCGAAGAGGAACGCTCTGCCCTGCAGTTTGCGAACGCACTGAGGGACGCTCAGATGGTCTTCGTGCCGGAGGGCTCCGTGACGGACTTCTTCAGACACGAAGCGGTCGCAGAGGGCATCACGAACCTGCTGGACAAACACGACGGGCTGATCTGCGGCACGGGCGGGGGCTTCAGGACTCTGCTCGAGCTCGGGCTCGTTCCGTACGGCAGATATGCCGCGGAGGGAGAAGAGCTGCCTGAGCTCAAGGCCAATCCGAGCGGAAGCAGGGGCTCGGGCATAGTGCGCGTGAGGATCTCGTCGAACAAGTCGCCGTGGCTCAGAGACTGCGCGGCAGGCGAGATCAGGCTGCTGCCGTTCTCGTGCGCGGCAGGCAGACTCTCGGCGTCGGAAGAGCTGATGAACCACCTTGCGGGAGCGGGTCAGATCGCGACTCAGTTCGCGGACCTCGAGGGAAACGCTTCGGGCAACATACAGTTCGATCCGTGCGGCTCCATGATGGCGGCCGAGGGAATGACTTCGCTTGACGGCAGGGTATTCGGAAGAACGGGATACGCCGAAAGGACAGGAAGAGGACTCTACAGAAATGTCGAGGGCAGATACTTCGGAAACATGTTCGAAAGCGCGGTCCGCTATTTCAGATAACATGGGAATAAGCTATGAGTGAACTGTATAAAGATCTCAGTATAGAGGAGTTCGCGGAGAGGCTCGGGTCGGCCGCGCCGACCCCCGGCGGCGGCGCCGCCGCAGCGCTGGCTTCAGCGCTGGGAGCCTCCCTGGTAATGATGGTCGCGAACCTCACGATCGGCAAGGCCGGATACGAAGAGTTCGAAGAGCTCAGCAAAGACATGCTCGAAGAGGCAGAGGCTCTGAAAGAGCGACTGCTTGAAGGCATGGATAAAGACAGCGAAGCCTTCGGAAAACTCATGGCCGCGTACGGAATGCCGAAGGGCGATGAGCGGACAGCGTCGCTGTCTGAGGCCTCCGTCGGGGCGACGGAAGCTCCGCTCGCCGTCATGGAGGATTCGCTCGCTGTCCTGAGGCTTGCTGCGACCATGAAGGGAAGATCGAACCGGACGGTCGAGAGCGACCTGGTCACGGCGATGGAATTCCTGCGCGCAGGCATTTTATCTGAAAAATGCAATGTGGATGCGAATCTGCCGCTTATAGAAAAGAATGACGCGGCGCTCGCATCGAAGCTGGGAAGCCGCGCTGACAGTATCGTCGCTGAGACCGCGAAACTCTCTTCAGGTATCTTCTGAATGTTGCGAATGAAAGCCGAAATGAAAAAAACAAGCTTCACAAACAGAATAATATGGATAACGGCAGTGTTCATCCTGGGCGTAAT
>CADBFL010000215.1 GCA_902793875.1 uncultured Eubacteriales bacterium
AGGGTGACAATCGCATCCTTGACAGCATCCGCGGGCGGGCTTTAGAATTAATCTGGATTATACAAGGATCGGATGCATGAACATATTCGAAAAGGAACTTACAGAAAATTACATGGCGGCCAGCCGGAGAAACAGGGTCGTTATACACGACATAGCGCTGCTTGCCGGCATGGTGAAGCGTGGTATCATGCCGCGTTCGGTCATACTCGGCACAGGCAGCGAGGCGAAGGCCCTCGAGCCGGTCATCAGGGCTCTGGGTCTTGACGTCCCCGTCCACCGCGCTCCAGAAGAGCAGGTGGCGGAATTTCTGCGCGAAAAGACGGGCAAGAAGATAAAGCCTTACGCCCTGAGCGCTCTTGTCGAGGTTCCTGTCGAACCTTTCACCGAAGAGACTCTTGCGGACTTTCGCAGGGTGGTGATGCTCAAGAACGTCCGCTTAGTCCTGAACATCGCCAGGATCATAAATCTGTGCGACTGGTTCGGAGCCGATGCGCTGCTTCTTTCCGAAAGCTCGGCCTGTCCTTTTGTTCCGAGGATCACAGATCTTACGGAATACCGGAACCTTGAGCTTCCGGTCGTCATCTTCCCGGACAGAGCAGAAGAATACATGCCTGTTCTACACGGCTGCGGATTCAAAGTGATCGGAACGGCGCTCGGGAGCGAGGCCATCGGACCTGAAGCGCTGAGGGAGTTTTCTGATGAGCGGACGGCTCTTCTTTTCGGGAACGAGACGTTCGGTCTTTACGAAGAAGATATCGAGATGTGCGATCATGTGGTCAGGATCCCGATAGCCGAAGGGATAGACTCGCTGAATGTCGCCGAGGCATGCGGCATCGCGCTTTATGAACTTACTTCCCGCGATCTTGCTGAAAAGGAGCTGTGATGAGCGAAACCGTGACGGCCAAGGCCGCGCCTCTGGATAAAGAATACCTTGCGGCGTTCAATACTGTCGCGCTCGAAGATGTGTCATCCGACATCCTCGCCCGTTACTTCAGGTTCGACGAGGGACGTCTTCCCGTGTCCGGCAGCGACCCGCTGTTCGTCGCCAATTCGCGCAACTCCGTGATCAGAGCGCTCTGCAGCGGCTATGAGCCCGAGCTCCTTTTTCTGAAGAACACCGTCAGCAATCTGACTGTCATGGAGATGATAAGGGCTGAGCACCCGGGAGTGCCGGTCTGCATTATGGATGAGGATGAGCTGAGGGCTCTTTGGGACAATGCGGACGGCATCGCATACAGCTTTGCCAGGTACTACCACGCGGGGCTGTTCAGAAAGAAGCCTTCGCCAGACCTGTCCGAAGTGCTGCAGACCGCGAAAAAGGTCGTCATATTCCGGGTTTATGATGCCGCATCGGAAGATTTCAGGGACCTCGGTCCTCAGATCCGCTCGGCGGTCGCCTTTTTTGCGGACGCCGTTGTTCTCGGTTCCGGGATCGATCCTTACGAGCGCGGCCTGATCCGTTCATCCACCGGCAACATATTCAATGTCCCGTTCGCGACGTATGAAAGCGACGCAGAGCTTCTGCGTCTTCTCAGGGGTCGGGGCTTCACATCCGTCCTGATCTCTTCAGGCGATACCGAGGGAGCTATCCCCGTCAGCGAGGCGGACTGCTCCGGCCGGAAGCTCGCAGTCATAGCCGACAGAAGCGTGCAGACCGGCCAGACGACCGATCCGGGTCTCGCCTGCGACCTGAAGGTATATGTGCCGGGAAAAGACGTCTCCGGCATAGCGCCGTGCAATATCTCCATAGCGCTCTACAGCCTGCTCGCGAAATAAGAGTGGTGACACTGCGATTACGGGGACGAGAAGTGGGCTCTTTACACCGAAAATGCCCCTCTGTACGGGGGCATTCCTGACGGTATCTGATCTTTTGTTTCTGTATTCCTCTACCAGTTCGCTCTTATGCTGTCGTAGTCTATCTGTTTTCCTATCTTCTTCCACACCCTCCACAGTATGAACGAAGTGATGATTATCATGACGCCGTACAGTATCAGAACAGGCATTGCTTCAGCGTCCGGCGCGACATAAGAGTGCGTGCCGGTTTCGCCTGAATCGTATATCGCTCCTCCGAAAGCGGCGAAGAAGTCGTACATGCCGTGCACCACGCCGCAGGCCCAGATGTTTCTTGTCTTCCAGTACAGGAAGAGCAGCGCCAGACCGAAGAGTCCGGCCGACAGAGTCTTTCCGATGGCCTGCGCCCAGGCAAGGCCTGAAGTCGTGTCAAAGCCGAGGATATGCGCAGCTCCGAACACTGTCGATGAGACGACGGCGCTGAGCACAAAGACGTATTTCCGGTCCCTGAAAGCGTAAATGATCGCGTCGTTTATCACTGCCCTGAACGCCATCTCTTCGAACAGTCCCACAAAGAGGAACATCAGAAACATGACGATGAGGTTCTGCAGAGGGTGATCGAGCATCTTTGCTCCGCTTGACGCCATGCTTGCAAGCGAGATAACGCCTATGGCAAGAGCGACCACCCAGAATCCTATCGCGACCTTTATGACATATCCTGTAGAATTGTATGCTGACGCCAGCGTTTTGTCTCCCGATATCTGATACAGGAAAAACGCCATCGCTCCGCAGAGCATGGTCCTCACGAGGAATATCTGGAAGTTCGTTTCCAGCGGCACCTTTTTTAAGCATAGTATGGCGTACGCGATGGCTATCGCCGCCGTGGTCAGCGGATGCCTTTTGAGAAACAGTATGTATTTCTGAAGCATTACAGCCCTCCTTTTTCCATCAGGCCGTTCTCGAGGCCCTTGCTGTATGCGCGCATGAGATCTCCCGTGCTGAGCTCATACTTCTCTGCAAGATCTCTCAGTATGTCGACGGGGATGGTGATGTCGCTTATGTCCCCGTGCAGCCCGTTGAATCGTCCGAGGCCGTAGACCTCTATGCGTATGTCCACATCTGTGAGCGAATCGTCCCACAGGAGCTGGAGCTCTCTGTGTCTTTTCTCCGCCGCTTTATTGAACAG
>CADBFL010000216.1 GCA_902793875.1 uncultured Eubacteriales bacterium
AGGCACCGTTAGTAATGGCTAACCGTTCGGCCTCCATTGGCCTCACTTGGTCTGCCGGCCGGCTGTACTCGCTCTGCAGCTGGCGTCCGGGTCTGGCAATGCCCTGCCGCCAGCGCGGTACAGGCCGGGGCAGACCGGTAATAAAAAGCTCCCGCGAAAATGGTATACTATGGCCATGAGGTTGTTATTTATCAGACACGGTGAAGCGGATTACGGTCACGACTGCCTTACGGCAAAGGGCCGGATGCAGGCGGCCGACCTGGCAGAGCGGCTGGCAGGAGAGGATATATCCGCGATATATTCATCGCCTAACGGACGCGCCTTAGAGACCGCAGCCTTCACGGCAAAGCGCCTGGGTCTTGCTGTGACCAGGGGCTGGTTTCTGCGCGAGATAATGTGGGGCGGGCCGGGCGTTCCCTGCAACGGCGAGCCCTGGCAGCTGGGAAGAATGATGCTCGGGGAGGGTTTCGATCTCAGGTGCGAAGACTGGCGCAGGCATCCGTATTTTGAGAACAATCCCGCGACGGAATGCTGCAGGGTGCTCTCAGAGGATTTCGACGCCTTCCTTTCGGAGCATGGCTGCAGACACGATGGCCGGAGGTTCTTCTGCGATACCGGCTCCGATGAGACTCTGGCGCTGTTCGGCCACGGAGCTTCGAACGAATGCCTCCTTGCGCACATCCTGGACCTGCCGTTCCCGTACGTCTCTTACGTGATGCAGCATGAACCTGCCTCTCTCAGCGAGGTGGTAATTCCTGTTGAGAAGGGCTCCTTTGTGTTTCCGAAGCTCGCGCTGTTCAACGACTGCTCCCATCTCAGGAAGGAATGACCGGCCCGGGGCTCTCCCCGTCCCGAAAATACACGGGCAAAACCCTTCCGGGCAGACTTGTGCCGGGCAGACATATGGAGTATACTGACGACTGTATTTTTTACGTTTACAATTCAAGGAGGACCAGAGAAATGAAGATCACAGGATTCAGACCGCTTATCGTGAGCAGGGACGCAGAAGCTGCCATAAAGCTCTTCGAGGACCTCGGATTCGAGAAGCGCCACACTAAAGAAGGCATCGAGGGACACGTCACAAGCGTCGCTCTCAGGGATGCTGACGGCCACAATGTGAACGTCGCAAGTTCGGATGTCATCCCTCAGGACATGACGGCTATCGCCATCAACGTGGACAACTTCCAGGAGGCTTATGACTTCTTCATGTCGCGCGGCTTTGTGAATCCGCGCGGAGACGCAGTGACAGACACGAGCTCTTCAAAAGCCACGCTGCTGATCTCTCCATCCGGATATGCGGTGAATATCGCAGAGCATATTAAGTAAGATATGCGGCAGATCCGGCCGGGCGTATCAAATGAAGATATGCGGCAGATCCGGCCGGTCACATCAGCTGAGAATTCTGAAGCAATGAAAACAAATGAAAAACGCCGGCGACGGCGTTTTTTACGTGTTGTTTCAGTTCATCCCCTCAGAAGGCTCCTGTCAGAAAGCGCTGAGAGTATCAGTAGTACTTCTCTACATAATCTCTGGCATCTTCAAGTGACATGCGATGCGAAGTAGTGAGCTCGATCGTGATATCGTCCCTGGACTTTCCTTTTTTCTTCAGGTCTTTCACGAGCTTTTTGATATCCTTATCGGCTTCCTTCTCGGTTTTTACCTTTCTGGCCTGACGGCCGCCGCTCACAAGCTCGAGATCTGTCTGAACAAGCTTCCTGTCTTCCATTTTGTTTCCTCCCTGTATATATCCGGGCACCGCTGCCCTATCTCTCTGTCCGGGCGCCGCAGCCCGATCTTTCTGTCCGGGTGCTGTCGCCTGCCCTCTTCATGCTTTATACAATTATACAACATCTGCGGAGACCGGTGCACGGATGCCGCCCGGTGCACGGGTGTATGGATACGACGGATGCCGCCCGGTGCACGGTCCGGGAAAGTGAACGGCGGTCCGGGAAAGCGAACGGCAGCTCGGGAAAACGAATGGCGGTTCAGGAAAGAGTTCTCAGCCCGCCGATGAGCAGGACCGCAAGCCAGACGCATCCCGCCGACGCGAAGAGCCTGTCGGCAAGTCTGTCGGCGTAGAACCATCTGAGGCAGACTCCCTTCTTTGAGGGATAGAACAGCCTCACGGGTCTTTTGTTCATGAGGTCAAGGACGAGATGTGATGCGAATGCGATCGCGAACGGCAGCGCCGCCGCAGGAAACGCCAGCCACAGGCACAGGGTCTCGAGCGCAAGCGCTGAAAGCGAATGAGCGAAGCCGCGGTGCGATGCTGCTCCGGCAAAGGCGCAGATGAGCATGAAGCCCGCGACCCCCGCAAAGCGGATGTACGGGTCTTTCTCGAGAAACGCGCGCCACATGCCTGCATCCAGCAGCTGATCTTCAACAAGAGCGGCCGCGGCGACGAGCGCCATGACGATCCTCCACCGGGAGGAGTCGTCTCTTTCTTTTTTTGCCTCGCAGTCGATATCGCAGATGAGGCATCCGATGGCGGCCCCGGTCACCACCGGGAGCGCTTCCGGGACGGAGCCCGGCAGCGCGGCTGTAAAAGCCGCCGCCATCCCGACTGTTATGTGTGCTTTTGCCATCATGATGAAGCATACCTCCCTGACAATATGCTACATCCTGATGAGTCTCAAAAACAGGACTTGAGTTTCTGCGCGAACGCCGCGTGCCCTTCGGGCGAGAAGTGCACGCCGTCGAAGGTCGTCTCTATGTCCCACTTGCCGGCGTCCGCGAACATGCATCCTTTTCTGTCCGCAAGAGCGCGGTACAGGCCGCCCAGGGACTCCGACTCCCCGACGATCTCATTATCAAGCACCCATTCGCCGTACTGCAGCACCGGAGGCGAGATGAGCATCACCGGACTGCCGGCGCTCATCACCGCGTCCAGGAAAGCCTCCATGCGCGCTGTGATCTCCTCCGCGCTCACTCCGCTGAGAAGATCGTTGGTGCCGAGCATGAT